>JAEYWL010000076.1 GCA_023428915.1 Verrucomicrobiota bacterium | reverse complement strand
CCATTCCCTATGAAGAAGCGCGTACCACTTTAATAGCTCATTATGGAAATAGGGTTGTTAATGAATTAGCGTTTGATTTTCCTATTGAATCAACCATCACTATTGTTAGATTTAAAGAAATGCTTCTAGCAGAGGCGTTGCGCATAAAAAAAGAAGATTTAGTAGCACTTTACCAGGCTATTAAAGGCTGCGGCGGCTATGACCTGTTTGCTTGCCAGCATAATATACATATGAGGGCCATTCAACACCTCCAAAACACAAATTGCTTTCAGGAATTAAATCATCGTCAATTGGATTGCCTAGTTTCAGCCTTCAGAAGCTATACTCTTTGTAAAGATAAGCCTCCTGGATACGTAACTCATGCTGAACAAAACACGCCTCAACCTATTGACAAGCATTTGATTAAAGAAATATATCATTATTCTTTAGCTCCTATTGCGAGAGTAGCTAAGAGCTTCCTCGCAAGTGAAAAAGAAGCATATAACTATAGTTCAAATAATGAAGATTCTAAATATTATGGCATCTTAACCAAGTATGCCCCTCGCGAATACTTGGCTCGTGAAATTGCACCTTATTTAGGCTTTGATAACTTTGAAGGAGTCATTTTTAAGTCGATAACTGCAAATGAGCTTAGTTACTCATACATAGCGGCCGGACTCTCTAATAGGAATATACGTGCCTATATAGCACTCCCCCTAATCACTAACCCTAAAAGAACTCTGGTTACCCTGCTTTTTGACAAATCTAATAGGGATGTCTATAAAAATCGTCCCCGGCATTTTAGCGAGCCTGGGTCAGATGACAGCATGAGCTTAAAAGCAAGGGCTGCAATTTTTGAACAATTAAAAGATGATCTTTGGCAGCTATTTGTGCAAAACTTGCCAAATTCTGAGCAAATTGAAGTTGATGTGGTGGGTTATAAGCTGGGAGCTTATAACCCAATGATGTTTGCTAAGGAATTTGCAACAAGATATTACTCTCAAGCCAGCCCTTGGCATGTTGTTGCTGATGAACAAGACGCTATTGAATTAGAGATGCAGCCAGAAGAACCGACAAATTTAACCAACATCAAACTTTTGCAAATATGGGCCTTGGCTCCCCAAGCGGACTTTTCAACAGACTGTAAAGAATACAACTATAGAAGATCCCTTTTACAACAGTTACCGGAAGAATATCGTCCGATTATTGCCCATAATTATTTGATTATTGTCACTGAAGATAACTCGCATGTAAAAGCAAACCTATATGGTTGGATAGATCCAAATCGGCCGGATGACTGGTACGGCCAAGCCCCCTCAAAAATATGGTCCTATAAAGACAAAGAGGGACGCGAACAATCTATACAAGATACTAGTCTTATATTAGCAACTCCACTTGATATGTATTCAAACCTTCTTGAAACTTTTTCTTCATACTTAAGGCTATGTAGAAGAGAGAGTTACACAGAATTTGAGGAAACATCTCCCGAACAGGTCAATCAATACTTAGGTCAATCATCGCTGGTGGATATAATTGTGAATGGTGCTTTCTCGCTGGTAAAAAGTAATATATGGGACAATTTAGCTTTGCCTGAAACACTTTCAAGTATAGTTTCCAAAAGCTATTCCTATATTTCAAGATCTGAAGAAACGCCTCCTAAAAGCTAAAGTTCATTTACCACAATGAGCTGTGCCGAATGGCTTGATTGTTACTTTATGCTCTCTTTAGGCCTCTTGATGTCATCAAGAAAATAATTTGGAGTGCTGCGACTCGTCTAAGCTTTCTTTATGTTTGACTTGCCGAACATAAATATTTGTCTGTAAAATATTATTACACAAATATTTAAAACCTTCTCAAGTATCTATTTGTGATTTCCGAATATGTTCGACAAGTCGAACATGGGAAAAGCTGCGACGAGTCGCAGCACTCCAAATCCTAAAATAAAACCGACGCCATTATTTACCGCCTAACTATAATTTTAAAAAAATATCCATATATTAATTATTGTTAATTGACTTGCAGGTTAGTTTTTGTTATATTTCCTTTGTTTATTTTTGATTAAATGAAAATTAATAAATTAAAAAGGAATTACAATGGACAACGTAAGACTTAGTAACTGCATCTATATCAATATGACGCATGGTTTTGAGAATATGAAGCAAGCTATTAAAAGCGATGCGCTTTCTCTTAAGGAAAGAATTGCCACTTTTGCTCTCGGCTTATTTGAAATCATCTTATTGCCAGGTTTTGGTACTGCTTTGACTTATTTAGATTGCAAATATCTTAAGACAAAAGTCAAAGAGGAGCCAAAACAAGAAGAACCAAATTCTGCAAAAGGAAACTTTTGGACTAAAGCCAAAGCGTGTGCTGTAATTGCAATGTGCGTAATTGCCCCGGCAGTTGGATTTATCGCCTATAACTGGTTTCAGCCTGCACCAGTTAATCAGCCAATGTGCGGTTTAAACGAAAAACCTGTGAATGGAACAATGGTGGATAACAACGTTGATTGTCCAAATCCTGACTTCCAAGCTCCCTTGACACAGTTAGCACTAGCAAAAGAAAAGGTACCTGCCAATCCTGCACAAGCAATTGAAGTGCAACCTGTAGTTGCAGCAGCAACTCCAGCGGCCAATACTGCAATACAGCCGGCTTTGAATCGCTATTCTTTTTCAGGACCTCAGTGCACATGGAAAGATTCACCTGCGGAAATTATTAAGTCTCTAATAAGCTTTGACAACATCTTTAACCATTTCCGCTCAGTGAATGAAGAACTGAAGCAAGAGCTAAACGCTACACGCGGCGCTTAATTTCTTGCATTGCTGCAAAAAAACAGCCAAAAGAGTCTTTTTGGCTGTTTTTTGCTTTCCTAAAGCAAATGCTATCCTTTCCTTTTTAAGTATTCTTTGCTATGATTATGCTTCACTAATTTTTTAGGATCTTAAAAAAATAATGGTTAATAAAGCGCGTATTTTAAGCCTTGGTTCTTATTTGCCAGAGACAGTTTTGTCTAATGCAGATCTAGAAAAAATGGTAGAGACCACGGATGAATGGATCATGACGCGCACAGGAATTCGGGAGCGGCGAATTGCTAGTAGCGATGAGAGCTCTTCAGATATGGGAACTAAAGCAGCTGAAGCGGCTTTGGCTAAAGCCGGCCTAACTGCTAATGATATAGATTTTATCATTACGGCGACTATGACACCTGATTATCTTATGCCTGCTACAGCAGCCCTTATTCAATCTAAATTGGACAGGGCAGACATCCCTAGTATGGACATTCAGGCGGCTTGTTCCGGTTTTCTATACGGCCTTTCCATTGCACAAGCTTACATAGCAGCCGGCATGTACCGGCGCATTCTGCTGGTGGCAACTGAAAAGATGTCCTCGTTTGTCGATTACACAGACCGCAAAACTTGCGTGTTATTTGGCGATGGCGCTTCTGCAGCTGTCATTGCAGATTCCGGAGCCGGCTTAAGAATAGAAAATAGCATTTTAGGGGCTGACGGTACGCTCTCCGAGTTGATTATAGTGCCGGCCGGCGGCTCCAAGAAGCCCTCTTCGCAAGCTACTTTAGCTGCAGGAGATCACTACTTAAAAGTATCGGGCCAAGAGGTTTTCAAACATGCCGTGCGCCGCATGGCTGCAGCTGCCGATGAATGCTTAACACAGGCCGGGCTTAAAAAAGAAGAGATTCACTGGTTAGTGCCCCATCAAGCTAACGGACGTATTATCGATGCCATAGCCAAGCAAATGGCTATACCGGAAGAAAGGGTGTATAAAACCTTGGAGAAATATGGCAATACTTCAGCTTCAGGCATCGGCATCGCCTTAGATGAATTATGGCAGCAAGAAAATATCCAGCTAAACGATAAGCTTTTACTGGTCGCTTTTGGCGGCGGTTTGACTTGGGGTGCCTCATTATTAACAAAGGTTGCGGATTAACGGATGAAGAAATTTCACAAGGTTGCCTTTCTTTTTCCTGGCCAGGGCGCACAGTATGTGGGCATGGGCAAGGATTTTTTTCATAACTACGCCATTGCTCGTGAAACCTACCAGGAAGCAGAAGATCTGCTTAAGCACAATTTGACTAAAATCATATTCGAAGGGCCTGAGAGCGAGTTAACAAAAACCCTGAACAGCCAGCTAGGAATTTATGTTACAAGCATAGCCTTATTGCGTGTGCTGAAGCAGGCTTTTCCCGAAATTCAACCTGCCTTTTGCGCCGGTTTAAGTTTAGGGGAGTACTCTGCTTTAACGGCAAGCGGCAGGCTTGAGTTCTCTGCTGCTTTGCACCTGGTGCAGCATAGGGCTCAATTTATGAATGAGGCCTGCGAGGCTTATCCCGGTACCATGGCCGTAGTTATGGGATTGGAGGGCAGCGAAGTCGAAGAAATGGTCGCTTCCCTGAAGCTGCCGCAAGACCTTTGGGCTGCCAACTTTAATTGTCCCGGCCAAGTGGTGATTTCAGGTACCAGCAAGGGCATAGAGATAGGTACGGAAGCGGCAAAATCGCGCGGCGCGAAACGGGTATTGCCGCTGCAAGTGTATGGCGCTTTTCATAGCGGACTCATGCAGAGCGCCCAAGATAGATTAGCTGAATATATCATGCGCGCGCCCTTTAAAGACGGAGCTTGCCGC
The DNA here is from genome assembly GCA_023428915.1 of Verrucomicrobiota bacterium. Taxonomy (GTDB): domain Bacteria; phylum Chlamydiota; class Chlamydiia; order Chlamydiales; family JAEYWL01; genus JAEYWL01. The sequence continues at coordinate 2,247 of JAEYWL010000076.1, read as the reverse complement.
CTGGTTATGAATGTCCCCGGAGATTTTACTGGCGATTTGGGGCAGATAATCCAGTATTTAATTAAACAAGTGACCCATCCTGTGCGCTGGGAGCAAAGTGTCCGGCAGCTGCAGGGAGCAGGGACCGATTTGTATGTAGAAATCGGCTGCGGTAAAACCCTTTCCGGTTTAAATAAACGGATAGGTGTTGTTGCCCCCACTTTGAATATTGAAAAAGTCGAAGATTTAGCCGCTTTTGAACAGGTATGGAGATAGCATGAATCAATTGTTAAAAGATCAAGTGGCCATTGTAACAGGTGCCACAGCAGGTATTGGTAAGGCTATTGCATTGAAATTTGCCGAGCAGGGAGCTTCTGTCGCCATTTTTGGCACCAATGCAGAGCGCGGCGCAGAAGTGCTGCTCGAATTGCAAAAGATCAATCCCGAGGCCCGATTCTCATTTCATCAAACAGATGTGGCTAATTTGGCGGCCGTTGATGAGGCTGTAAAACTTATCCTACTGCAATATGGCAAAGTAGATATTTTGGTGAACAATGCCGGTGTGACTTGCGATCAGCTGCTGTTAAAAATGACAGAAGAAGATTGGGATAGAGTAATGGATATTAATGTGAAATCCTGCTTCAATCTCTGTAAAGCACTTTGCCGCAGCTTATTAAAAGCCCGCCGTGGTAAAATTATCAATTTGAGCTCAGTTGTCGGTTTAACCGGTAATGCCGGCCAGACTAATTATGCCGCTTCAAAGGCAGCAGTCATTGGTTTTACCAAGGCATTAGCTAAAGAGCTGGCTTCCCGTAACATTTGCGTCAATTGCATTGCCCCTGGATTTATTGAAACTCGTATGACCGACATGTTAACAGATGAGCAAAAACAACAAATTTTAGCAAGCATCCCGCTGGGACGTCTTGGAAATCCAACAGAAATTGCCAATGCCGCAGTATTTTTAGCCAGCTCAAATGCTGATTACATCACAGGGCAGGTGCTTACCATAGATGGCGGCATGGTAATGGCGTAACTTTAATCAAACAAGGAGTCGTTATGACAGCTACACAACAAGAAGTCATCGATATCATCGCTGAACAGCTCGGCGTTGACAAAAATGATGTCACACCTGAGAAATCTTTAGTTGAAGATTTAGATGCAGATTCATTGAGCATGACAGAGCTCATCATGACATTTGAAGAGCGTTTTGGTTGCGAAATTGCACAGGATGAAGCTGAAAAGCTGAAAACTGTCGGCGATGTCGTGCAATATATCGAAAAACGCAAGCAAGGGTAATTCCGGTTTGCTTTTCTGTAGGGTAAGGACACTTACTCTACAGCCTCTCCTTCATTTTGATTGCTTTATAGCAATCTCTTGGATTCCACAAATTGCAACAAATTATGTCTGTAAGTCCGGCTAACTTTTTCTGGCTGGGATCATTATATGTAGTATGTTTTAGAGAATCAGAAAGTTTCCCAAATAACTGAAGGCCTATAGGATTATTAGCATGGGCAAGCGCTAAAATCCTTCCCTCTTTTTTTATCCAGGTAAAGTTCTTGGGGTTTGCGCAAAAGATTGGCGAATCAACTTGATACATGGTAAGCGGTTCACCCGGCAGCTTCTGTTCAGGTGAAAAAATGGCGATATTTTTATAAGAGCAATCGTCAGCATAGACTTTTGCAGCAATAAGATGATTGATAAATACTTCTGAGGCTTTTTCAAAAATAGGAATAATGAGCTTCTCCCGCCATTTTTGGGCTGCTTCTTGAAAAGCTGGCGGGGAGATCTTTTCACCGGCAACAAAATACACAAGCCGCGATACCAAGTAGCAAGGGAGAAAGGGTATAGAAATAAAAATAATTTTAACTAGAGCAGCCGCTTTTTGCGCAGTAGAGGCATAGGTATAATCTAGAAGGTGGCTTTCAGTTTTAATCCATTGCCTAGGCTTGTCCAATATCTGCATGACATCGCCTAAAGTGCCCTGAAAATAATAATAGTTCTCTAACTGCCTAATGCTTTCCATAACAAATCCTTAATTTTCAAAACTATACACAGGGATTATTAAGTTTTAATAAAAACACCTCTTTATTTCTGCCGTTTTTAAGAAACTAAGCAAAATGAACAAACACTTTTGTTAAAGGCAAAGCGCGGCAGCGCTGACAGTTGTTAGCCCCGTGTGAAAGCGCCTGCAGATCCTGCTGGCGCTGGAACGCGGGGTTGGGATGAAAAAATACGATTGAGCTGCGGTTAGCAGCGACAGAATAAGTG
>JAEYWL010000027.1 GCA_023428915.1 Verrucomicrobiota bacterium | reverse complement strand
CAATCGATCTGACGCATCTAACGCCTTGCCAAGGGGAAGAACCCTTGGCTTCGGCATTATCTGCGCCATCTCAATTATCTAATTAAGCTTGTGCTAAGATTTAGGGGACAACTTGGGTTTTAAGTTTTTGATAGTAGTCGTAGGCGTTTTCGCAGTTATTGAAGAGGGAATTGCCAAAGAGAATATTGACAGCTTTAAGGTTGATTCCCCGGGACTTTAATTTTCTTAATAAATTCAATTGTTTTTGCCTGCTATCCCCAAGGGTAAATCCTATAGCCTGCACGACTCCTTCAGATGTCCGACAAATTGGCCATCCTTCTAAAGTCTCTGGCACACAGCTTTGTAGATTAACTTTTACAGGTTGAACTGTATGCTCTTTGTGCAAGGCTTCCAGAAACAACTTTTTTGCCCCTGGAACGTATTCATAAAGTTCACTGATTTGGATAGGAAGGTTATCTTGAATGTTTATTGCCGCAACGCAAGTGACTTTTATCATTACAGTTTTTTGCTTTGAGTCTATTTCGTCTAGAAGCAGATAAAATTGCTGTGCAGCGTCCATACAAAGATAGTGCTTTGCTTCTGCTGACTGTTGCACAAGCTCTGGAAACACTAACCTGCCTGCAGAAAAATGCAATGGAACAGCTCCGTATTTCTGCAGTTTTTCACGTAATTGTTGTTTACGAAGCTTTTTTTGATGGTCGCAGGAGATCTTTTTTATAGCATGTTGCGTAAGAGGCAGTTGTGAAGAATAGGCGCCTTCTTGCAGCAAGAAAATGTCGCCGCGCCCAATTTTTTTTGCTAGTTGCCCCGCAGTATTCCAAAGAAGGGCCTGTTCTTTTTTCTCGCGCGATTCTGGACTATTTTGGGATTGCAAAAGGGGGGCAAGCAATTCTTCTTCCGCACTTAAATGAATTTCTACCACCAAAGGCTGATCATTGTTGGAGTTGCCCGAATCGGAATCAGACCGGTTAGTACTTAGTGATTTGGAATCATCAGTCAAGGAGGGGAGATCGGCCAAAGCTTCTCGAACAGCTTCTTGGATTTTATTTTCCCCTTTAAGAGCGGGAATATTCAAGGATTGCTGCTCGAAATTTTGTAAATGCGCACCAGAGTCAATGAAGGTTGTCATAGTCAAAACTCCATAACAACCTTATTATACTTGTTTTTTAAAAAATTGTTAAATTTTTACTATGAAAATCATTAAAGCAAGAAAAGTATAACACTCTGAAAGTTTGTATTATAATTTATTGAATTTGTTAGTTTATATAATAAATTCATCTATCTTGTTTTCAATTTTTTTAATTTTTTCCATTAGGTCATTTATTTGTTCTAGATAATCTTTAAGTTCAAATCGATAGTTGGGGCTACTGCACTAACTAAAAGAGATTGAGTAACACACTGCTTAAGATAAAATCCATTGAATGATTTAAGTGTAAGAGAGTTGTCGCTAATAGAGGATTTTAATTGATTATAAAAAAATTTAAATAATGAAGTATAAGCCCCTCTTTTTTAGACAGGTAATTTTGCTTCTGGAATAGATAAATCTTTACTAACAAAACCAGCATCAATCATATTATAACCATATTATATAATAATTATTATTATATAAATTATATACACAAAACTATAAAATGTCAATAATTATTTTAATATTAAAAGTAAAACACTTAATTATACTTAATCTAAATAAATTTTTTAAAAGAAGAATTTGTTAAAGATTCCATTACACACTCTTAGTTTTATTTAAACCTATAACAACTAATAGCGTGCGTTTTATTTAAATTTAATTAGATTTTTGTAAATCTAACTGCCGCTCATTTATTTTTTGAAAGTTTTTGATAAAAAGAAAGTTCGCTTTCTAAAGAATGTATAATATTCTCTGCATAGCGAAAGCCATGCTCCTCTTCAGGATAGATATGCAACTCAGAAGGAATACCCCTGGTTTCTAAAGCTTCATGAATCATAACCGCCTGATTTTCAGGCACTATTTTATCTTTTGCACCTTGGAAAATAATTAAGGGGCTTTTGATATTTTGGACGGAATGAATAGGGGAACGCTCGATCCAAATTTGCTTTTCCTCCGGGTAGGGCCCTAAAAGCATATCTAAATATTTGCCTTCAAATTTATGGGTATCTCTGGCCATTACTTCCAGGTCTGCAATTCCATAATAACTAGCCCCTCCTTTAAAAACGTCTTTGAAAGCTAAAGCCGCTAAAGTAGTGTAGCCGCCAGCGCTTCCCCCACGAATAAAGAGGCGATCGGAATCAACTACACCTTGCTGGGCTAAATAAGCGGCACCATTTACACAGTCCTCTACATCCACCACGCCCCAATTACGGTCTAATAAAGAGCGATAGTTGCGGCCATATCCGGTACTGCCGCCATAATTTACATCCAGCACAGCAAAACCCCGGCTTGTCCAATAGGCTATTTTCAAGCTATAAACCCCAGGGGTTTGATAAGTCGGCCCGCCATGAATCATGACAATTAAGGGGGGCTTTTCTCCGGCAGGAGCTTGATAATCTTTATTTTTAGGTGGAATGTACCAAGCATAAGCGGTCCTGCCGCCACTGGGATAACTAATGTGTTCAGGTATGGCAATATAGCCTGGATCAATTTCATTTTCCCGGAATACTTTAAGTACAGCAGGCTCTAGGCTAGTGTTGATTTGCATTAATTGTTTAGGACTATCACCAGGGTATTTTAAATATTCTATTCTTCCCGACCCAGCCTGGACAAAAGAAATATAACCCGCTTTAGTGTCAAGCATGCGAGGCTTGCCATTTGTTAAATCGAGCACGCCTAACTGCCACCACCCTTCTTTTGTAAACGAAAAAATAAGCTCTGAAGGAGAAAGCAAAGCCCAGGTATTGTGTTGAAACTCCCATTGGGGCACGGCAAATTCAGCCTCTAACGGCAATAAGTTTTTAATTTCTCCAGATGCATAGGAGTAAAGGTTCCACCAGCCGCTATCTCTATCAGAAACAAATAGCAGAGAGCCATCGGGGTGCCAGCCGGGTTGAAAAATAGATTCATTTTCTCCGGCTACCAGCTTGGGGCGGGTAATCTCTCCCCGGGCCCCTAAATCCGCCGCCCATAACTCACTTTTGGTCCATGGCATTTCCGGATTGTTCCAACATACCCAGGCTAATTTGCGGCCATCCACGCTGGTTATAGGCGAAGAGTAAAAATCATAACCGCCCGTTATTTTGCGCCATTCTCCATTTTCTTCATCAATCCAAACCAGGAAGTTTTCAACAGGCGCTCCATCTTCATGCTTTTCCGCGACAGCTAATAAACCATCCGGAGCAAATTCTATATTGGCAAACCGCATGGAGCTGTCGTCTGTAAGCTTGACGGGGTCTTTGCCCTCTTCTATACGATACACTTGGGCATCAATCCCATTTGAAGCATAAACCACTCCGTTTTTGACATTAAAAGCCCCGCCGCCATACTCATGTACGCGCGTTCTAACATCAAAGTTATCTGGAGTCATGTCCGCTTGGTTTCCTGCTGCATCGCGGCGCACCAGGGTAAAGCGCCCTTTATTTTTTGGGCGAAGCTCGCTCCAATAAGTGTAGGGGCCATCGAGATGTAAATTGGAAATCGAAGAACTTCCATCTGCAATTAAAGCAGCAGTAATTGGAGATTTCCACTCTCCATATGGGGCGGTGACTGGATTCATAAAGTTTTTTTCATCCTGGCCGCAGGCAGAAAGAGCCGTTGTTATTAAAGGCAAACCTATTGCAAACAATGATTTATTCGAATGCAATATAATCTTTATAAGGGCTTTACATTTTCTGACTATGGTATTTCTAATCGGGAGAATGTTCATGAAAGTTTTTGGCCTAGTTATTATTGCTTTTATCTTAAATAGCACAACTATTTGGGCTGAAAATTTAAAGGATAAATATACGCGTTTAGAAGAAATAGAACAACACTGCATTGATACCCGTTGCAAAATTGAATCCCTTACCAATCACAACAAAAAAGTCTTGCAGCAGTTTGATTATTTTGCAGAAGCGCTCATAACAGGTTACCTCGAAAAGGAAAACTTCAAAAAAGAAGATATTTTTCAAATTATTGAAGCGCTTGAATTTGCCGCTCGCAAGCATCGCTTTCAGGTGCGCAAGGATAGGGAAAACACGCCTTATATAATCCACCCCATGGGGGTGGCGCAGCAAATCTTAACCACCGGCCAAGTAGCTGATAAGGATATCATCATTACAGCCCTTTTACATGATACTGTAGAAGATACCTGTACAACTTTTGAGGAAATAACTAATAAAGCAAGCGATTAAAGAGGCTATTGCAGAATATCGGAAGCCGAAATAACCCCGACTTTCTTTTTTAATTCTTCCGATAGAAGCAAAAGCTCTTCTTCTTTCATGGGAAGGGCAAATAATATTTTGATAAACCCTTCTAATTCTTCATGGAACATACGCTCGGCAGCCTCTTTGCCAATCACAGCCGCCATATTCACAGCTCTTTGATTTAAACGATCTTGTTCGATATCGCCTAAGTCATCTGCAATTTGAAAAGCCATGCCAAAATGCTGTGCAGCGCGTTTTACATGCTCCAACTCGCTTATTGCACCGCCGCCAAAAAGCCATCCCAACACGAAAGCTGTTTCAAACAAGGCGCCTGTTTTTGCTTTGATGATCTCGCGCAAAGTGGCTTCTTGCAAGTTTGGAGGATATAAATCTAAGAACTGCCCTCCAGTAGCCCCTGCAATGCCAGTATTATGGGAAGCATTTTCCAATGCAAGCAGGCAGGCTTGCTGGCTGTATGAAAGTAAATCGGAATTTGCCTTTGAAATCAGGCGTGCATTTTTTGCCAGGCATTCATAGCCTGCAGCAATCAAAGCATAACTCACTAAAAGGGCCGTAGCTTCTCCGTAGACTGTGTGCACAGTCGGCTTATTGCGGCGTAAATTATCATTGTCCATGCAAGGAAGATCATCCGCCACTAAAGATGCTGTGTGAAAGTACTCAATCGCTAAAGCGGCCTCCGAAGCATCAAACCCTTTGCCTATAGCATTGGCAATCATTAATACAAATGCGGGACGCAATCGTTTGCCCCCGTTTAAAAGAGCGTAGCCGCACGCTTCCTTTAAAGTTGGGTGGCAATTGAATTCTTTAGCAGCAGCCTGAAGCTTTTTTTCAAAAGATGCAGAGTAGTTGCTAAGCAAATTCTCAAAAGAAAGGGACATGCTAATTCACTGATTTAATGTTTTGGGGTACAAATTTGAACGCGGGCTTCCGTCTTGACTACAGCTTTTGGGGGGATAACTCCGCCAAAGTTAGTGCAAGGATGACAGACAGCTCCTTTGCCAAGAATTGTACCAGGATTTGTTACAGAATTACAACCAGTTTGCGCGCCATCGCCCAAAATCGCTCCGAATTTTCGATACCCCGTTGGGAAACGCAGCCCATTACAATGCACAACTACCTCGTCGCCCCTCAGTTTCAAATTCGCACAAATGGTCCCGGCCCCGAGATTTACATTATTGCCTAATATGGAGTCTCCTAAATAAGCAAAATGGGCCGCATGAGCCCGATTTAAGAAAATGGCATTCTTGATTTCGGTATCATGTCCAATTACACACTGATTGCCGGCAACTAGATTTCCCCGAATATAAGCACCGTGCCGCACCACGCAATTTTCTCCAATGACACAAGGTCCATGGATATAGGCGCCAGCTTCAACAACAGTTCCCTTGCCAATGGAGATAAGCTCTGGTTGAATCAAATAGGCTTGAGGGGATACAGTGCCTTCTATTAATCCAAGTTTGAGGGTTTGTAGATAGGCTTTAATTTGCCCTAACGGTTCCCACACTTTTTGACAGTCATGGAATAACTTGGCATGTGCAAATTCAGCAAGCTCAAAGTAGTAAGCCGGTTCTAATTCTTTCATGTAGTTAACTCCCTTATGCAAACTAATATGTTAGCGCAAACAGAAACTAAGTGCAATATAGGTTATGTACCAACCTCACAAGAACTAAAGAATAATGAATTATATCTAAATTACTTCTTCTTCCCTGTGTCTGTGGAAATGTCGATAATTAGGGGCGTTCTCCTCGTATTTACAGTGTCAGTAAGCAGTTGGCGGCCTGTATATAACTGGCAGGTTGTAGACACAGCGAAGTTATTGACAAAAGGCGTGTCGATAATTTCATCGGGTTTTTAACAGAAAATCAACAGTGAACCTTAGTGGGAAGATTCCTAAAGTGTTTTTATATAATTTAACACAAAGAACACGAA
>JAEYWL010000072.1 GCA_023428915.1 Verrucomicrobiota bacterium | reverse complement strand
GGCTTTAGTTAAATCCATCTGCTAAGTCTTGATTTTCGGTAAGGGATTACCCTTACTCTCAAATCAATCCTACGCATCTGGATCTAACTAAAGCTTATATGACAAGTTTGGGTAGCAATCAGGGTCTCAGGAAAGCAGGAATACTTAGCAGATGCATCTGCTGTTGAACTCGTATGTTTCATAATAACTCCTTTTACTGTTAAGGAGAGTCATTGGCAGAGATCTGAGATTTGGCTAATTGTGTCGGGTTTTCCAAAAGTTGGATAAATGTGTTGGATACTTGTGCTGCGAGCTCTCCATCAATCACCCTATGATCAAAACTCCAGGACAGATTAACCATTTGCCTAATCAAAATGGCATCATCTTTCACAATAGGCTCTTTGCGAATTTTTGCAAGCCCCAAAATAGCAACTTCCGGATAATTAATAATAGGCGTCGCCCATAATCCTCCAAGTGGACCAAAATTGCTAATGGTAATCGTAGATTCCGTTAAATCGGCACGCTCCAGCTTGCCTTCTTTGGCTTTAACCAATAATTCTTCATAAATTTTAACGACTTCATAAAGGGATAAGTTCTGCACATTTTTAATGGTAAAGACTAACAGCCCATTGGGCCCCCTAGCCGCCACACCAATATTGTGGTGTTTATGAATCAATAGAGTTTTTTCAACCAGATCTACAGAACCATTAACTTGGGGAAATTTAAGTAGTGTTTCTGAAAGGGCTTTGATAAAAAACGGCATAAAACTGACAGTAAATCCGTACTTTCCGGCTTCCTCCCTGATCGACTCGCGCAGAGTCACAAGATGTGTGGCGTCAGCCTGATCAAAAAAGGAAAAATGGGGCACAATATATTTCGACTCCACCATTTTTTCGGCAATGATATGCCGCAATCCAGTCATCGGTTGTGTTTCATCGTCCTCTAAATGAAGAACTGGCGTGCTGCTAGAAATGGGCGGAGCCGCCCTTCCTGAAGATGTACCTGCGGCAACTGGCGCTTTATAGTATCTTTGCTGGAAGTTAAGAAGGTCCTCCTCCGTCACTCTGCCCTCTTTACCAGTCCCTTCAACCTGCTGAATATCGAGGTGCATCTCTTTAGCCAATTTTCTCACAGGCGGAGCTGCAGCCGCTTTGGCACCTTTTTTCTCAATATAGCTCTTTAGGGGGCATGGTGTTTTTTGAGGAATACTTGCAGTTGGCTGCTGAACATGGGCCTCTGTCTTTTTCGGGGCGATAGGCTCCGTAACAGTAATCTCTAAGGCATATAGAGGCTGGTCTCTAACTGCAATTTCCCCAACTGCTTTAAATTGCCTGCTCAGTTTACCCGCATGAGGCGAAGGCAATTCCACTGTAGCTTTATCCGTCATGACTACCACTACAGGTTCATCCTTTACTACAAGTTCCCCTACCTGCTTGCGCCACTCTATGACTTCTCCTTCCACGACTCCCTCGCCGATATCCGGCAGGGCTACAACAAATTCTTGCGTCATGCTTCCTCTTAATAGTTTAACACCTTCCGGATAGCGGCTTTTACTTTATAGGCATCCGGCAAATATTCTTTCTCAAGTGTGTTTGGAAAAGGGATGTCCAAGCCGCAGCAGCGTACTACAGGGGCTTCTAAATAAAAGAAGCAGCGTTCCATAATTTGGCTGGCTAACTCTGCGCCAAACCCTTGTGTTTTGGGAGCCTCATGAGCTATCACACATCGGCCCGTCTTTTGCACAGAGGCGATAATGGTTTCGATATCCAGGGGATTCAAAGTGCGTAGATTAATGACCTCAATGGAAATGTTCTCTTTTTCCTGCAGCTCTTGGGCAGCTTCAAGGTTTTGCTGGTGCTGCGCCCCCCAGCCAATCAAGGTCGCATCGCTGCCGATCAGGCCTATGCTGGCCTTGCCTAAGGGAATGGTGTAGTCTTCTTCCGGAACTTCTTCTTTTAATGAGCGGTAAATGCGCTTCGGCTCCATAAAAATTACGGGGTCTTGAGAGCGCAATGCCGACAGCAGCAACCCTTTGGCATCATATGGGGATGAAACCACTACTACCACTAATCCAGGAGTGTGCAAAAACTGGGCTTCAGGCGATTGCGAGTGGTAATGCCCCCCATGAATCCCCCCGCCGTAAGGCGTGCGAATGACCAGGGGCGCCGCATACTGGTTGCCGGTGCGGTAGCGCATTTTAGCCAACTCATTAACTATCTGGTCGTATCCGGGAAAAATGTAGTCGGCAAACTGAATTTCACAAATCGGCTTCAGCCCCTTTTGAGCCATGCCGATGCCAAAGCCGATAATTCCCTGTTCGCACAAGGGAGTATCAAAGCAGCGCTCTTCGCCAAATTTTTCCTGCAGACCTGTAGTGACGCGAAATACACCGCCAAACATGCCGCAATCTTCCCCAAAAGTAACCAGGCGCTCATTGCGTGCAAATTCTTGATGCAGCGCCTGATTCAAAGCTTGAATAATATTCATTACTGCCATAATTACCCCTCCTCTGGAAAAAAAGAGAGCACTTCTTGGAATTGCTCTTTTAGCGATTGCGGGGGTTCAAAATATACATGCTCTATTAAGCTGTGCAGAGGGGGCCTTGGAGTGGCTTTAGCAATTTCAATAGCTTTTTCGGTTTCTGCTGTAATTTCCCGCTCAAGCGCTTGCTCTTGCTGCTCATCCCAAAATCCCTGTTTTAATAAATAGATCCTCAATCTAGCTACAGGGTCTCTTTTAATGAAAGTTTCCACTTCCTGCTGTTTGCGGTAAACGGACGGATCGTCTGCTGTAGAGTGCGCACCTAAGCGATAGGTCATGGCTTCAATCAGTACCGGACCTTTGCCAGCTAAACAATGCTGCTTGGCAGCTAAAACTGTGGCATAAACCGCAAAAAAATCATTGCCATCCACCCGGTAGGAAGTCATGCCATAAGCAATTCCTTTTACAGCTACGCCATCAGAAGCAAACTGTTTGCAGACCGGTGTCGAGATAGCATAGCCATTATTGCGGCAAAAAAAGATAGCCGGCGCTTTTCTGACAGAGGCAAAATTTAAGCCTGCGTGAAAATCCCCCTCCGAAGAAGCGCCTTCACCAAAATAGCAAATGGCAACATGCGGCTCTTTCTGCAGCTTCATTGCATAAGCGCATCCAGCGGCGTGGGGAATTTTAGTGCCGATAGGCGACGAAACTGTCACGACATTTAAACGGCGGCAGCCGAAATGGTTAGGCATTTGCCTGCCTAGCTGATGATCTTTAGCATTGGCAAACATATGGTGGATGTATTCTTCAGGTGTGAAGCCGCGCCAAAAAATAAGTCCTGCTTCACGATACTGGGGATAGGCCCAATCTTCGAGATCCAGGGCAGCCGCACTTGCCACGGCACAGCACTCTTCACCTAACGAGCTTAAGGCAAATGTAATCACACCCTGCCGCTGCAGGGTAATCATTCGCTCATCGATATAACGGGTCAGCCGCATCACTTTATAGCCGCGTACAAGGACTTCAGGGGGAATATTAACCGGGCAATCTGCCAGATTCCCTTCATCGTCTAAATACCGTATTGTTTCAATCATATAATGCTCTCCGAATTTTAACTTATAATCCTTGTGAAAATTTAAACAAAAGACTTACAACAGTTATTGTTTTTACAGGATTCAAAAATGGTTAAATTTATTGCTAAAAATAAAGTCCGGATGCATGACACCGACATGGCGCAACGCCTTTATTTTACCAGGCAATACCGCTTTGCCAATGATGCTCTTGAAGATTTAATGGAACTTGAAGGAATGAACTATGACAGAACATTTAGGGAAGAAAGATTTGCTTTTGTCATCGTTCACTCAGAAGCTGACTATTTTGCAAATCTGCATGTCGGCGATGTGATTGTAGTGGAGACGGAAGTGGAATATATCAGGTCGACATCGTTTGCATTTTTTTATAAACTATTGCGCAATGGCATCTGTGTGGGAACTGTGCAAACAGTACATGTCACCATTAATTTAGACACCCATCAAAAAATTCCCATTCCTGACAAGTTGAGGAGCACTTTAGAAAAATACCTTATGGTTCGCCAGTGACATGCAGCTATTTGCCCTAGACCACCAGGGTAAACCCATACTCGCCAGCGCTGCTGAAAAAAAACGCGACTATATTTGCCCTGAATGCTCTTTACATCTAAGAGTGCGCAGCGGAGTTCATCGCCAACCCCACTACTACCATATACAGCCCAACATTAACTGCTCGCAGCACAATAAAGGCATGCAGCATTTGCAAGTGCAGTGGCAGCTCTATTCCCTTCTGCCTAATTCTTTTCTGGAAGTCCGCTTTCCTGCCATAAACAGAATCGCCGATCTTGTGTGGGAGTCAGAAAAAGTGGTTTTTGAGGTGCAATGCTCCCCCATTTCATTGCAAGAAGTCCAAGCGCGCAATGCAGCCTATGGCAGCCTGGGCTATGCTGTCATTTGGATTTTACACGAAAACCGCTATAATCAACGCCGGATAATGGCAGCAGAAGCACATGTACGCGCCCTGGGCGCATTATATACCGACATTGATGCCGAAGGCCAAGGCATCATTTACGACCAGTTTGCTTATTTTCAGGGAAATTACAGGCACACGCGGCTGGCAAAACTGCCTGTAAATGTCGCCGCCCTTAGCCGTATTATCCCGATGGCGCAAGCTCATGACCCTCATGCTATAAGAATGCGAAAGCAGCTTCCCTTCTTTTTCAGCGGGGATCTATTGCACACCTACTTACAAGATGGGAACGATTGCGAATACATCCAAAAGATCGTTGACATCGAGCAGGAACACTCATCACATGAAGAGCAAGAAAGCCTCATTAAGCGTTGGCTCTTAACACCATACCTAGCCCTCTTCCGCCACTTCTTAGAAAAAACCTGCCGCTAAAATAACAAAGAAGAGATGTATCCTAAAGTATGAATTAAGCGCTTAAATGGACAAGGGACAGTAGGGACACCAGAGACATTAGAGACAAGGGACTTTAAGGTGGACCCCAAAGTTTGGACAGAAATGAGGCTTATGAATGTCCTCTTTCAAGCTTTGGGGTCCACTATAGTTGTTTGTCCATTTAAGCGCCTAATTCGGACTTTATTATCTTAGCTATTTAAGAATTTAGCTTGGCGGTGAAGAAGCCCTTTTGGAGGGCGGCGACTGCGGCTAAACAGCCTAACAAGCCGGTAAAGAGCATGACTTTTCCCCAGCCGCTATTTTTGAAATATTGCTGCCGTTTTTTAACGAAATGGTCATATTCTGCAAAATATTGTTTAATGCAATCGACCGAAATAATATCCGATGTGCATTCCAAGATTAGAGTGCCTTTTTGACTATTCTCTTTGCACCAGAACTCAGACGAAGTTAACGCGCCTTTCGCAATTATATGAATGCTGGATGCAATCCGTTGCAATTTATAATGACACCACTCTCCCCACCCCATAAATTGGGTGCAATTGAGGCGGGTAGCTTCCACTTCTTTCAAATACGCTTTTAATATGGCTATTCGATCAGCAGAATTGCTCATTTTTTGCATTATCGCATCTCGATATTCGAATGACAATTCGCAAGATGCAGGGGTATGCGTAAATGTGATGGTTCCCGTGGAGATGCCAGCATACTCTCTTGTAAGCACATTTAGACCAGACATAAAAATTCCATTATGAATATTTAATATTATTGTTATGAACTAAAGAAAACGGAGAGGACATAGCCCTTAAAGAGACCTAAAGAAATCTCGCCGACTTGACCATGCAAAATTTGATCCTGCCCGGAGCGGGTTTTAACCAAAATACGGGTAGCCAGCTCTTGATGCGGACCTACAGCATGGATGGTTTTTTTCCAGTCATCCAAACCTTCCTTAACTAAAAGGGCATAATCTTGTATAAAGCGTTCAGGACTCCAACCGAGCAGAGTTTTTATAAAATTATTAACAAATAATAGCTTATCTTCCCGAGGAGAGTAGACTAAGACCAAAGCGCGGTTCTCTGAACGCAAGCTATCAAACAAGCGGCGTAAATCCAGGGCATAACTCTCTAAGCTGAGCTCTTTAAATCGATCATTTGCAGCCAGATGGCTTGCACCGGTAATGCCCTGTGCAATTTGAATACATTTTTTGAGTTCTCGGCTAGCTTCCTGATGGCTTGCAACCTTAGCGGAGGATTCATTGCGCCCTAATGTTGTCGTTTCAATCTGGTCAACAGAAACTGCTCTTACTGGTGTGTGAAGTGGGCTTGGCTTAAAGGGTTTTTTATGCCGGTCTTCTTGATCAAATAGTCCGGGATCTGAAAATAGATCTTCCTTGTTTTTTTCATCTTCTGACAGGTACAGCAGGGTTTTGATCTCATAGGTGAGGTCGGCTACAGAAGACTCCAATTTGGCAACCACTTGCTGCTTTTTGTCCATTGCCTCACGAAGTTCATATACAGACTGAGAGTATTCCGATAAAATAGCATCTTTCGCTTGCAGCTGTTCTATAGCCTCCTGTTGGCAGTCGCTAAAGCGTTTATGGAGGTTCTCAAGCTCAATTTTCAGCTCTTTTTTCTCGGCATTTAAATTTGAGGCCGCTTGTTTTTCTGCAGCGACTTCACGTTCCAATTCCTGTATCTTCTCTTGAGAGGTCTCAAGCTCCAGCTGCAGCAACTGCACTTGCCGCAGAGCTTCTAATTCTTCTTCACTCGGCTCATTTACAGCCTTTTCAGTGCTAGCAGGTTCATGCTCGGCAGCTTTCTGGCTGGCTTCCGATAAATTTGCTGCAGCCTCTAGTACAGGTTGCAGCTGCCCTGTCTGCCAGTCCAGCATCTTGAAAAATAGCAGGAGCGAACCAGCAGCGGCTAACAACAAGCCTATTAACAACACTTGCCATGTAGAAATAGCCTGCAGCCAGCCTGTACTAAAAAAAGAGTAAAGCAAAATAGGCAAAAAATAAAAAAACAAAACATACAGTGTTATTCTATGTCTTATATTTTCGCTATTTGGCATTATTTTTTCCTTTACCCAAGGATTATAAAGTTTTAACCTCTTAGCAATTAAAGCTTAAAAAGCGCTAAAGAGTATGCCATATTTTAAAGCAATTGGCAATACTATTGATCAGGGTCAAGGATGTTAATAAAAACTATTTATATATTTTATGGAAGCATTTTTAAATTTCATTTGCACTAATGCTTCAATTGCACACCTGATTTTCTTTGTGCTGCTGCTGCTGGCAGGATTAAACATCCCTATTAGTGAAGATTTGGTGCTGTTGGCCGGGGGCATGATTGTTAACACCTGCATTCCGGAACATCTTTACGTAATGTGGGGGTGGCTTTATTTAGGCTGCATTTTCTCTGCTTATGAAGCTTATTGGCTTGGCAGGCTGCTGGGGCCTAAGCTGTATAAAGTCCCCTGGCTGTCCCGGCACTTTACGGAAGAAAAGATGCGAAAACTTAATGGCTATTACCACCACTTCGGTTTTTTGGCATTTTTAGTAATTCGCTTTATACCCGGCGGGGTACGCAATGCTTTTTTTATGACAGCCGGACTAGGCGGCATGCGTTTTCCCTTTTTCATGCTGCGCGATGGAGCCGCTGCTTTATTGCAGGCCGCTTTACTTTACACCATTGGCTACCAATTTAGCGAACATTGGCAAGAAATTATGTACTACTTGCACACTTATAATAGAGCGGGCACTCTCCTCATATTCATAATTATTTTTATTTGCGTAGTTTATAAATTTTTTCAAAACCGAGAACCATCGCAGTAAAAAAATCTTTATAGTAGTAAGTTACTTAATAATGCGCTAAACTCTGCAGACTGGGAGATTGTAAAAATTAAACCTTTTACAGCTCTATAAACAGTTGAACAAGTTGTCAGCATGCGCTCACTACCCAATACACTTTCCTTTTTTAGAATCCCTCTCGCTTTAGTTTTTCTCGAGTCCAATCCCTACGTTAGAGCTTGTGCCATTCTTTTAGCAATGATTACAGATGGCCTGGATGGGTATTTAGCTAGAAAAAACCAGTGGACATCCAATTTAGGCAAGATTTTAGATCCGGCTACCGACAAGTTCTTCGTCTTTTTTTCCCTGGCAATCTTATTTAAGGAAAATCAAATTGAAAGCTGGCAAATTTTGGCCATGCTCTGCAGAGATGCTTCAGTAGCTCTCTATGGCCTATATTTATTTTTGAGCAGGAAGTTGTCGCGCTCCCGCATCGGGGCCATTTGGTGCGGCAAAATCACCACAGCATTGCAATTTATTGTCATGCTTGCCATCACTCTAGGCTATACAGTGCCTCCCACCTTTTTCTTGGTGTTTATCGTCTTGGGCGTGCTAGCTCTCTTCGAGTTTTACTTCCGCCAAAAATAGACTTCTTTCGAAACTCGCTTTGTTTGGAAAAATAAAGGATTTTTGAGCGAACTTTTCGTCAAATTTTGAAGGAATATAGATATATATTGCTGAAAAATTTGACGAAAAGTTCGCTAAAAAGGATTATTTTAACAAACAAATGGGGGGGCGAAAGAAGTCAAATGAACAAATCCATACCTGATCTTAAAAAAGCCGATGCAGGCCATTCCCCTAAGACATGGATCTTTGCTGAAAATCTATCTTATTCAGGCATTGTCAATAACCTGCTAAATCACCAAAGCATTCGTGTAGTCACTAAAAAAGAGCTTCAAAAACGGCCTCAGCTACAAATTGGGCGTGAAGACAAAGTCATTGTCACTACAGAAACTATGCTAAAAGATGTTCTGGATAGATTAGAAGATCCTGAAAAAAAAGAGCTTATTCTCCGATTAAAAAACAAAGCGTCCTGTCGGCGTATGCTCGCCTCAATATTTCCAGATTTTTTCTTTCGTGAAATCACCCATCATGAGCTTACAAGTATTGAACTTGATCCTCACAAAAAATACTTCATCAAACCGATTATGGGTTATTGGGGGACGGCCGCCTTTCCGCTCGATGCCCAGACTGATAGATCACAAATTATCGCGCAGATCGAGTCTGAGTTAAAAAAACGAACAGATATTTTTTCAGAAGAAGTTATTTCTAAAGAACAATTGATTATCGAGGAATTTATTGAGGGTGAAGAATACGCTGTGGATATGTTTTTTGATGAGGACGGCCAGCCAGTGATCATGAATCTGTATCATCACCCTATACCAAAAAAAGCCAATTATTTGCATGTGATCTATTACACGAGCTATTCAATCTTTCAAAATTTTCAATCAAAATTTATAGAATTTTTTGCAGCTTTAAATAAACAGTTGCAAGCTCGCTCTTTTGCCATTCATGGAGAATTCAGACTTTGCAATAATAAGCTGGTACCGATAGAACTTAATCCTTTGCGATTTGGTAGTGATTGCCTTTGCGATCTTGCTTTTCATGCTTTTGGCTTCAATCCATTCTTATGTTTTGCTCAAAATCAACAGCCCGATTTTCATACTTTATGGAAGAAGAAAGAGAATAAATTTTTTGCCTTCTATCTGGGGTATAATGGCAGTGCACTCGATATAAACAATCATAGACCTGATTTTCTCAACTTTCGAAGCTTATTCAGCAACATTTTATATGATATGCCCACAGATTACCGAAAGGCGCTTGCCTTTTCGGTCCTATTTATTGAAGAGCATAACCTAGAGAATATTTATAAATTACTCGACGTCGAATTTAACGATTACTTTATCGGATTAAAACACTACTCTAAAAAATCCTATAGAGCGCTATATAATATTGGAATAGAGGTTAATTTAGAGTCAGGGGATCTCCTCTGGGAAGCCAATGATAGCGGCGATTATCTTGTATTGATTTTGCAAGGTGAATTGGACGTTTTTATCCCTAGTGAACAAGGCGAAGTTCACCTGGAAACTTATGGCCCAGGTTCTGCAGTCGGTGAATTGACCGCAATCGATGGCTTGCCCCGTTCAGCATCTGTACGAGCCAAAACTAATGCCAAGGTAATGCGCATTATGGGCAGTGATTTTCGAGAATTGCTACGATCGGCTCCAGATATTCTGGAAGACTTATTTTGGCAGCAGGTCAATAGAATCAGAAAACTTAACTTAGCTTTGGCAAACACTAAGAAGCTATAAAAAATGCCTTTCCCTTTAGCTCTAATCGTAGAAAACATTCTCAAGCCCTGTAAGGGCGACAGAAACTAAAACCCGACTTGCTACCTTCTAAG
>JAEYWL010000071.1 GCA_023428915.1 Verrucomicrobiota bacterium | reverse complement strand
GGCTTTAGTTAAATCCATCTGCTAAGTCTTGATTTTCGGTAAGGGATTACCCTTACTCTCAAATCAATCCTACGCATCTGGATCTAACTAAAGCTTATATGACAAGTTTGGGTAGCAATCAGGGTCTTAGGAGCAAGTATATGGTCTAAATCACTGTAATTGTGCAGCTTCGCAGGCTTTTAGTTCCTGGACCATTTGATCGTGGATTAAGCCATTGGTAGCTACGACCCGGCCTGTTTCAATTTTTATCGGCGACCCATCATAAGCTGTCAGTTTGCCTCCAGCCTCTGTTACTAATAGCATGCCTGCTGCCATATCCCAGGGTTGCAATCCTTGCTCCCAATAGCCGTCAAACCGGCCGGCAGCCACGGCTGCAAAATCTAAGGAAGCCGCCCCGACCCGCCTTACGCCATGTGAAAGGCTGGTAAAATGGCAGAATTCCCGATAGTTATTGTCTTTTGTTTCATTGCGATAGTAAGGAAAGCCTGTAGCGAGCAAGCTTTTTTCTAATTGCGCTGTGGAGGACACATGCAATTTGACACCATTGAGAAAAGCTCCATGCCCTTTGGCTGCTTGATACATTTCTCCGGTAAAGGGATTGTACACAACCGCTGCAAATGGGGCATTTTGCCAAAAGAGGCCGATGGAAACAGCACAATGGGGAAAATGATGCGCGTAATTGGTAGTGCCATCCAAGGGGTCAATAATCCAAGCATATTCGCTGTCTTTATTGCCATGCGTCCCCTGTTCTTCACCAATAATTTTATGGCCTGGAAATGCTTTAATAAGGTATTTAACAATAGCTTCCTCTGCTGTTTTATCGGCTATTGTCACAAGATCCGAGCTCGTTTGCTTGGTTTCAAATCCTGAGATTTTCCCCCAATAGTCCTGCAAAATTTTACCGCCTTGCAATGCGGCGTCTTGCGCAATTTCTAAAAATTTTTGCTGTGCTGCCATAGTATTCCATGCTAATATCAGGTAAGTTTAGCAAGAAAGGATTTGCCGTCAATGACTAATACACAAAGCGGCCAGCTAGTGGTATTCTCGATAGAAGATCAAGTGCTTGGCATTGATCTGCTATCTGTGGAAAGAATTATTTGGGCTGTCGAAATCACCCCAATGCCAAATGCACCTGAAAAGATTGCCGGCGTCATTAATGTACAGGGCTCTATTATCCCTGTATTGAGTTTTAGGGAGATTTTGCATTTGCCCTCTAAGCCGCTTGCAACAACCGATCGTTTTGTCATTTGCAAATTGGACGGCAAGCATGGCGCTTTAATTGTCGATGAAATCCGCGGCATAAAACACTATGAACTGCAAGAGTTGCAGGAAGCAAAAGAGGTGATGTCAACCCAAAATACCGTTAGGTTTTTTCTAAAAACCGATAAGGAGATCATCAACCTTCTCAATTTAGAGAGTTTGGCCCCTTATATTGATCGAGAGTTGCCGCAAGCATGACAAGTTCTTCCTCTTCGATTTCTGAAGCGCTACTTCTGGAATTTTCCCATTTAATTGCCGATCGTATGGGATTATTTTTTCCAAAAAGCAGCTTGGGCGAGTTTGAACAAAAATTGAAACCGATGGCCAAAGCCTTTGGCTTTACCAATCTTGCCAGTTGTTTGCGATCCCTGCTGCAAACAGAACTTTCGCAGCAGCAGTTAGCTGAAATTTCCCACTATTTAACTATAGGGGAAACTTATTTTTTTAGAGATAAAGCAGCTTTTACTGCTTTGGAAGAGAAAATCCTCCCCGCCATCATCGAGGAAAATAGACATAAAAAAACACTCAAAATTTGGTCTGCTGCCTGTTGTACCGGCGAGGAGCCTTACTCAATCGCCATGCTGCTAAGGCAACTCCTTCCCGATATTGAAAATTGGGATATCTTTTTACTCGGCACCGACATTAACCCCCATTTTCTTAAAAAGGCAGAAGAGGGGATTTATAAAGAGTGGTCCTTCAGGGCTCTGCCATTAAAATATAAACAGCACTATTTTACCAAAAAAGGGGAACGCTATTTACTTGATAATCAAATTAAAAGGATGGCCGCCTTTGCCCAATTAAATCTTGCTGAAGACCCCTTCCCCTGTACCCGCTCTGGACATTTTGATCTGATCCTTTGCAACAATGTCCTGATCTACTTCACGCTGCCCGTTATTCAGCAGTGCATAAAAAAAATCACTCTTTGCCTAGATGAAAAGGGATGGCTGGTTGTTTCTCCCATAGAAGTGCCCTACGTTCATGAAGAGCATTTAAGACCGGAAAAACTAGATGGGCAAGTTGTCTTTAGGAAAGACTCATTCCAGCACCTAAAAGAGCCTCAAAGAGAAAAATTGCCTTATAAAACTGGATCTTTGCCCTCCCATCCTTCCAGCACCGAAGAACCGCTTTTGGTAGAGCTGCCTGCTTTTTTAGAACTAACAGAACCCGTTTTAGTCTTTAATTTTTCAAAACCGCCGCGTCCGCAAATGCCTTCCTCCCCTTCTCAAACAGAGCCTATTGCCGCCCATAAAAAGCCTGAAAATAAGCTGGAAAAGCCTGAAAATAAACAAGAACTCTATGAAAGGCTCGTTGCAGGTTATGAACAAGGCGATTATCAAAATATCATCCCATTATTAGAACAAGTTTTAACCGAAGCGCACACGGAAGCTGAACTTAAATGGCATTTGGAAGAAATTACCCTCCTGGCAAAATGTTATGCCAACATAGGCAACAGCAAAAAAGCTCTTTACTGGTGCCAAAAAGCCCTTGCAACAGATAAATTGCTTCCGCACCTGCATTATTTGCATGGTACAATTGTGGAAGAAATGCATGACATGGAACAAGCCGCCCAGGATTATAAAAGGGCCCTCTACCTTGAACCCAATTTCATTATGGCCCACTATTCATTGGGAAATGTATTAAAAAGGCTAGGCAAAAAATCTGCAGCTGAACAGTCGTTTAGAAATGCCCGCCAGCTGCTTGCCGGCCAAGCTAATGAGGCAATCCTGCCGGGCAGCGAAAGCCTCTCGGCAGCCCAGCTCAAAGACATCCTCTCGCACTAAACTCGAATTGCAATTATCTTGTAAATGAGATATGCTATTTCAAAAATCTTAAAAAAAGGTTCTTATGCAAGCAGGCAGCTTAACATTTGCGGACAATCCTTTAGTTAATGGCCTATGGCCATTCCATGCTAATTTAAAAGAAGAATGGCAAGTCGCCGACTCCATAGGCGATAATAAAGAAGGCAAAATTGAACGCACTACACGAACAGAGTGCTATCTTTCTCGTGCATGGGTTATTGTCAAAGGCGCCTTTGGTTATTTAGCGCTTGGGCTTGCAGCAGGGGTCGGTTTAGTCCTTAACAAACCAATCCTTTATTTAGTGGGCCATATGCGCCGGCATGAAAGAAACAAAGCGATTCAAGGATTCAGCGCCCAACTGCTCAATCAGCTAAAGAGCAACCCCGGCATGGATACCAAAATATGCATCCATATTAGCTATGGCGATAAGCATTATTACTTAAGCGAGCTGTTAAAAAGAAATGCACAGCCTGAAGAAGCAGTAAAAACAATTTCAGCAGCTGTAAAGGAAGCGATTACAAAGCAGCCTCTTCACAGCAAAGGCATGATTAAGTGGGAAAACATCCACAGGGAAGCCAATTACCGTTTCGGCTTTGCTACAACTGATCTCTACCGCATCACTGGCGGCCATCAGTCCATTATAAAGGCTTGCTGCCATGGCAGCGGAGAAATACTTGCTGGAGCGTCTATAAAAAAAACCGAATTGGAAGATACGGGCGTGTCCAACTTCCTCAAGATGGAAAATGGGCTGCCTCAAAGTATTTTCTCATTCTTCGGCAGCCTCTCCCCTAGCTTCCCCATGCAGGAGCTCGCCTAGGCAATCATTAATTTCTGCCGGCCCTGCGGGCCTCGAATGTTGTTTACATAATGTTACCAGGCCTTACGGCCTGGCCTATTCAGTTCTTCTTTTAAAATTAAAATCTACCTGTTATTAAAAAGATAATTTTTAATAAGCAGGGGTTGTTAATTGCATAAGCCGTCTGAATCCATAGAAACAGAAATATTAAAAAAACGGGC
>JAEYWL010000062.1 GCA_023428915.1 Verrucomicrobiota bacterium | reverse complement strand
AGAAGCATTTCTTTAAATCTAACAATAGTGATGGTTGATTCAATAGGAAAATCAAACGCTAATTCATTAACAACCCTATTTCCATAATGAGCTATTAAAGTGGTACGCGCTTCTTCATAGGGAATGGTTTCATCTACTTGTTGCTGGAGATAGGTGGAAAGTCTTGAGGCGGCTATTTTAAGCGCATCGTGATAAATTGCAGTACAGGATTTTAAAAAAGACGGTGCAAGTCGCTGCAAGGCCGTTTGATAGTTTTGCGTCAGTCTTATTGTCGTATATGTCTCGAGCCTGCATAAGAAAAAGTAGTGGGCGAGGGGTTGCAATTGCAAAGCGACCACAAATGGGTCATGTTCAAAGTGTGTTTTTAAGACAAGTGTGTGCTTTTCAATAAATTTAAGCGGTTTTCCCGCTTGCGGGCCCGCATATAAGGTAGCTAAAGCTTCTGCTTTTTTTAACACTTTTTCTTTTGATAGTAGAATATCATTAACTCTTTGGTAAAACTCAGTGAACGCAGGAACTTCTGCGAGATAAGCGGCAATCTCGGGCATGTCTTGTAAAATGCTAATCCTTTTTACAAATAAGGCTTGAGAGGCTTGAAATTCTTGCAGCTCGCTTGCCATTTGCTTACAGCTAGTTGAAAACAGAGCTTTTTTCTTCGCATCTTGTTTTGACTCTTTTCTTGTAATTTCAGTTTGCTGCTCATTTAAAGGTGTTTTTATGGAATCGACAGATTGCGGCAGCTGTGGAAAAAAAGAACCATTCAGCACTGTATCGTTAATAAGACTAGTAGGGAGAGCGGCCTTAGATTCTGACAAATAATTCGAAGCGGCGGTGGTATTTTCCGGCGTACTTGCTAGGGTTGTAGAATCTCTTCTTAAATTCGGTGAGCCTGGATTGGAGTGACTATCCACTAACATAAAATTCTCCTATTTGGAAAATCAAACAGATTTAACCTTGTATTGCACTTGTTGATATGAAGCTATAAGGCGACCAACGAGGTGTGGGGATATTTGAAAGTAGTTTTGGTAAAGATAAATTGTCCCATACGTTGCGCTTTATCAGCGAGAAAGCAGTATTGGCAATCGCAACTATCAGCGGGTTAGAACCCAAATGGTTATTGACTTGTTCTGGAGGTATTTCTTTAAAATAGCTCTCGGAAACATCGTCACTGTTTTTCTGGGTGCATTTCCAATTTGGTAAAAACATTCTAATGGGTGATGAGTACTGAGTGAGAGGGATAGCAACAACTAGATCGACATCTTGTATCTGGTGCTCTTTCCCATCCTTATCTATATAGGGCCATATTTTCGCAGGGTCTTGTGCATACCGGCTATCTGGCAAACTGGGGTCAACCCATCCGTATAGCTGGAGATAGGGTTGTATGTCGTTGGCAGTTAAAAGATAGTGGTGGGCAATAAGCGGTTGATTTTCTATTGGCGCTTGCTGCAGCAAAAACCTTCTAAAATTATATTTAGTGCAGTCTATAAGGGAGCTGGAGCGGGGAACTATCGCCCATACTTGCAACAATTTAATATTAGCTAAATTTGCCAAGTCTTCGAGTTGGATTGTTTCATCGTTTTCAAGATCATGCCAAGTATTGGACATAGCTTCACAATAATAGAACGTGGCAAATTGCTCAGAAAATAGCATCGCGTTATGCGCCCCAACATCATAACCCACAACATCAACTTCAATGTGCGGGGATTTCGGGATTTTTTTCACAAATTTTTTCCAGAGATTATTTTTTAGTGTTGCAAGAGACATACTTCCAGCTTGCAAACTCCGTGCAGACAGCCCTCTCTCCGTAGTCGCAGTATTTTTTTTATCCCCACCAAAAAGCAAACTAATATGCGTCCCTTTAGGGTCGCTAGTTATAGGGTGCACTAAATAAGCTTGCATACCTCCCTCATAAAAAGCATCGGCAAGGTAGGAAAAGCTTAAAGTGTTTTGAGTAGTGACAGACTTAAAAATAGTCCCTTTATTGCCGCTAAACTCTAAAGCAGGGGCTACTTCACGTGCTAAGTATTCGCGAGGAGCATATTTGGCTTCAATAGAGTCCTCATCAAATTGAATATAAGTCCCAGCGCGTTCAGACGCAGCTAAAAATTTTAAAGCCAAGCGGGTAATGGGAGATAATTGATTTTTAGAGATACCTTTAATGAGCTCTTTATTGATTGGCTTTATTGAGAAGGGATGAGGATTCTGGGTTGTGGCATTAGTCTTACTACCATCCGCTCCAAAAAATGTATAGCTTCTAAAGGCTGAAACTAAGTAATCTAGCTGTTCATAATTCAGGGCATCAAAATCCTTTGTTGCCTTTAACTGGGCAACTATTTCTGGATGAATGTTTTGCATACAGGCAAATAATTCTTCACTATCGTTTCCTTTAATAGCCTGATAAAGTGCCAGCAAATCTTCTTTTTTTACACGCAGTGCTATGCTAACTAGCATTTCTCTAAAATGTGCAGCAGAAATGGGTTCTAAGGTAAGATTTACTGGAAGTCCGATTTCTATCTCATCCACAACTCTTCTACCATAGTGCGCAATTAAAGTGGTGCGTGCCTCTTCGTAAGCAATGGTCTGGCTGCTATTTAATTGAAGATATGTTGAGAGCTTTTCAGTGGTTTCGCTAAGTCTTGTTTTTTGATGAATTCGGCAGGAATGTAGAAAGTTAGTTGAAAGCTTATTTATTGCATTTTGATAACTGTTTACTGCTTTTTTCATTTTTTCAGTGGTTTCATACACATGGAGCTTTTTTAAAAAAGCACTGTGAGTAAAAAGATGCAATTGCAGAGAGCGAATAAAAGGGTCTTCTGGGGAACCTTTTTTTAAGTTAATTGTCCATGCTTCAATACATTGCAACATTTCTACAACTTCTGGGCAGCTATATAGAGCGCTGATTTTTTTTAGCTTAGGAGAGCATTTCTCTTCTGCTACAAGAATAGCATAGATTTTTTGATTAAATGTTTCCAGCGTGGAGAGCCCTGACTCTTTTGAATGTCTCTGCGAAAGTTTAAAATCCGCAAGTTCTTTTACCATTAATTTAAAACTAACTATTAGCAAAGCTTTTTTTTTCGCATCTAGTTCTAGTTTTACATCAACTGGTGATTTATGAGAGAACTTTTCAGCTGCATCAAATGATCTTAGAGAGCAAGAGAGGTTAAAATTTTCTAAGGTTATGCTATGGGTAAGGGAAGTAACAGTAGAGGAGGCTGTGGGCTTAGGCTCTATACGAGCTAAGCCACAACCCCCATCTTCTATTGAATGAAATGGAACAGGGCTAAGTTTGCGCTGAACATTCACTACAATGTTGCCTATTTGTCTTATGCGCCTGCTGCTGTAATAGAAGATCCTTCTAAATAACTGCTGAAGCTTGGTGCCATCTTGCTGAGATGCTCAAATAGAGAAATTACTGTAGTAGAAGTGCGTGAAGCTGAGTTTTCCCAATAAGAAAATTTTTCAGATGCTTGAACTTCTTCTAGCTCTTCTTTTGCTAGATCTTGAACAGACATTTCCTGAAATTCCTTTGTTCCTTCTTCTACTAGATCTTGAGTAACCACTTCCAAATCTAAACTAGGTAGAGCAAATATAGGTGAGCCTAGGCCAGCTTTTTCATTAAAGGTCACAAAGCCTTGCATTCCTTTGTTTTCTAATGAAACATCATCACGAGGAAGTTCTATCCACCCTTCTTCAATTTCTTCTGTGCCAAATGAAACTTCTTTTTCACCAGCGGCAAGACCAGTAAATTTATTTACGGGTTTAAAAGCTTTAGTATTTCCATCAGCTTTTGCAAACCAATTTGCACCATGTCTAATGCCGGATACATGAGAAACATGTATCAATTGATCATTTCTTTTTACTATTTGCTCTTTAAGAGGATCTTTAATGCCCAGAGCTCTTAAGTTTTTGATATCATGCTTTTTGTTAATCAATTCATCGGTATCGTTTGTGATATATTGAATATGACCTGTAACAAATTTTAAATCGTCACGTACATCATATTTACAGCCAGCAAGATAGGCATAGGCATTTTTAAACATCTGGCTTAACTTGGATCCCCCGCTGCCTTCTACCATATCTTCTGCTAATTTCTGCGAGCTTACATAGGGAGAATATAATCTTAAATTTACTCCTGGATTATTTTTGGCAAAGCGTGTAGCTGGGCCAGCTCCAAAGCAATCTCCTTCTACAATAAGGTTCTCGTTTTTTACACCATTTAGTTGGAGGTAGGAATAAATTTCTTGAAGGTCCATATCAATACCCTCTTCAGAAATAATACCCTTACTTTTTCCAGACCCTCTATAATCAAAAGTAATTATATCTTCATAACCTGCCAAGAGGTAAGCAAATATTTGTGTTGTAGAAGTACGACAGGCAGCCTGGCTTTCAATACCTCCGCAAATAACAACAGAGGATTTGGTGGCTGCAGGTTTAAAAGCTTTAGTGCTGTAATTTAAAAGATTCGAGCCTTGAGCGCCATCTCCAACTAATTTTAGCTCTTTCAGCAGATTATAGTCACTTTCAGGCAAGAGAAAAAATTTCTTATCGTGAAAGAAAGTAGCAAAAGGGGTTATTGCGTTAAGTCGATCTATGGAGTCTTTTACTTGTTTGTTATTCTGGGGGATAGCAATAGCTGCTATGTTGGTGCCATTTGGTAAAATAATCTCTGCTGACTCACCGCGTGCATTTTGAATGGTTTTTTGAAAATCTGAGCCTTTTGCATGGATGTAGTGGATTTTAGCTCCATCTTTAGAAGTGAGGTAATCCTCTTTTGCACCAAAACATTGTAATGCACAAATATTTTTTTTTAGTGACTCAGGATCTTTTTCTTCATAAAATCCTTGATAAAAGGGATATTTAACAAGATTAGCTGCTGAAATGTAGAGATTTGTCGCTGAAGAATAGAGGTCAGATAAATATTTCGTGTCATTTAGCTCAGAAGCAGCTTTTTGTGTAAAAGTCGAAACAGCAGTGGTGCTTATTTTGGCAATATTTGTGATGTGTCTGCTAATTTCTTGGCTAGCACTTGTAGCGTATGGAGTAAGTTGAAAAAGTTTACTTAAAACGGACAACATAGCAATTTCCTGGTAAAGTTTACATGCCCGTTTATATATGAAATTTTCCAATAAAAAACAATAAATAATTTTAAATAAAATTTATCATCTCAGTAAGTGACTCTGTATAAGTAAAATATGAAGATGGGTTTATTTTAAAATAATGAAAAAAAACTTCATAAACGATCTAAATTTGGCAGGTTTATGAGATAAAATGCAGGAAAAAACTAACGTTATGAACAAAAAAAAGTGAAGTTATGAACAATAAATGAATAGGGTTATGAACAGATAAAAGAAAAAATGGGAAAGAAAACCTTTCCCATTTTTTTATTCGGCTGTTTTAGCCTTTGTCTTTGAACTAACTTTAGGTTTTGGTAAAAAAAACCAATCATCTGATAAGTCTGCATCAGAGGTTGATGCAGGATTAGAAGAACTAGCTTGGGAACTAGAGGAATAGTAAGCATGAGCTGAATTAAAAGCAGAGTAAGCTACACTTATAACAGTGTTAGTTGTCTCTCTTGCAACACCTAAAGCTGTTTGAGCAAAGTCTACTGTAGTTTGCGCTATAGCTTCTCTACTGTCATAGATATATTTAGCTGCATTACCATTATTTCTAAGAATGTTGTGCTCCAATGTAGAGCCTAGAAAATTGCGGCCCGCTTCCCAAAAAGTAAGTGTTCCTAATTTATCATTTATATCTGCAGGATCAATCACCTTAGATTCCGCAGCACTTGGCTTACCATCAAGGGTTTTTGCCCATTTAAAGCCATGAGAATGAATTGTCGTGCTAACAGAAGAAACGTTGCTAGTAGGCGTAACAATTACGAGTCTTGTGTCTGGTACTGAATTCTCCACTCCATTTTTATTTGTATATGTTCTTACAATTTTCGGATCTTGGCCATGCTTCATGCTTTCAAGCTTTGGATGTACCCAGCCATGCAAAGCCCAATTGCTATTCTGTGCCAAATCACCCTCAACAAGAATATAATTGTGTGCAATAACCGGTTGCACAATGCCGGAATCCTGTAATTGTAATCTATGGTAGTTGTAATCACTACAGGTTTGCAAAGTACTCGCAGGGGAATTAAAGCCCCATGTCTGTACCAATTTAATATTGGCTAAATTTGTCTTTTTTTCTTTTGGGGTATTTGTCCTTTGTTCTTTCGGTTCCCCGACAGAAGCTCGATTTGCTAAGGCAGGTTGAGAAGAAGTTGGTTGAGCTTTAGGTGGTGTTATTTTTTGTACAAAACAATCTGCAAACATTGCTGCGTCTCTAGCCCCTTGGCTATGTCCTACAATATCAATTTCCAAGAATGGGGAATTAGGTAAACAACTTTTAAACCAATCCCAAAGTTCATTTTGCAATAACGAAAATGTTTTGGCCCCAGCTTCCCAGCCTTCCCCAAAAGCTCTTTTAATGGATGCAAAATCATGCGGTTTAATACCGCGGAAAAGCAAGGTACCGGTAGTGCCTTTTGGATCTTCGGTTAGAGGGCACAACATGTGGGCATGCAAACCCTTCTCGCTAAACGTGCCGACTACCTGGGCATAGCTCACTTTATTTTGTGAAAGGGTTTTTAAGATAACACCAGTAGTACCTTCAAATCTTAAAGCATAAGCCATTTCGCGCGCTAAGTGCTCTCTCGGTGCGTAATCTGCTTTATGGGTATAGTCTTCCGCATCCTCATCTGGCTGAACATATTTATGCGCTTCATTCGATTTTTTAAGAAAATACAGGGCGTCTGTTGTAATAGGACTTACGAGAATGTTTTTAGTTAAGTCGTCATTAATCGGCTTAACATTTCCCTGCTTTTTGTAGCTTCTAAACGCTGAAACTAAACCGTCTAGTTGTTCGAAGTCTAATTGATTAAAGTCTGTGGACTCTTTAATCTTCCTAATTACATTTTCAGGTATATTGCGAGCACAAGCGAATAGCTCATCGCTACCCTCACCCTGGATGGCGTTGTAAAGTTCAACTAAATCTTCTTTTTTAACTCTCAGAGCGATGTTAACAAGTAGTTCTCTTAAGAGAGAGGCTTTGATTTTAGGTTCAGTGCATTGTGCAGGAAAACTAAGTTCTACTTCGTCAACAATTCTTCTGCCATAATGGGCAACTAAAGTCGTGCGCGCTTGTTCATAGGATATGGTTTCTTCAGGATTAAGCTGAAGAAATTCTGCAAGCTTAGGTGCAGCTACTTCAAGTGATTGTTTATAAAAGGAGCAACAATGATTATTAAAATCCGAGGGGAGTGCTTCAAATGCACTTTGAAAATTATGCGCAATAAGATCTCCACCCTTATGACCGGCATAAGCATCAATCGTATCTAAGAAATGGCCATGTTTAAAAATATGCAGTTTTAGCTTAGATATAAAGTCATCCTGTCCAAAATGCCCATCTAAATTGGCAAGATGTCTGTTAATAAACTGAAACATCTCTGCAACATTGTTTTTACTATAGTGATCTTCTAAACGAGTTAACTTTGAAGCAAGAGTTGTCTCTGAAGTAAGAATTTGATAAATTTTCTGATTGAAATCATTAAAAGCAGGACATGCTTTGAGATAGGCGCCTATCGTGGGAAGCTCTTTGCTGCTTTCAGTTGTTTTGGCAAACTGTAAATGTGATACTTGAAAATCGAGCAGATAATTTGCCATTTGCTTTAGGTTTTTGGAAAGCAGGGCTTCTTTTTTTACTTTAAGCTCACGCGTTTTTCTATCTTCCTCAGATTCCACTTCAAAAAACTCTTCTGATATAGGCACAGAGGTTTGCAAGTCGGAAGAATTTTCAAATCGTTCTAAAGCACATTTTACAGAAGAAGTTTCTGGTGATAAAACTACAGGCCTAGTTTTAGACAAATCAGGACCAGGGTCTTTTTTTCTAGGAGCAATTTCCGGTGATGTTTGAAGAGGATGTGTTAATGCTGGTTCTGTATGCAAAGGTGAAGATGAACGTTGTATTTCCATTTTATTACCTATAGTTATTATGCACCGGTTGCAGAAATGTTCTGCACGCTCAGATTACCTAAATTAGGCGGCATTTTGCTAAAAGAATCTGCCATTGCCTGCAGGTGCAATTCATGGGCTCGATGGGCTGATTCTTTCATAGTATTATTAGTGGATTTTTGGCTAGCAGGTAATAATGGGGCGCCTAAGCCAGCCTCTTCATTAAAGTCTATAAAATCCTGCATTCCGTTATTTACAAAAGTTTCTTTGGAGAGTTCCATCCAGCCTTGCGCTTGGTCGTAATCGCCAAACGAAACTTCTTTTTCTTTTAAGCCGTGTACTTTGCATACAGGTACAAACTGCTTGCTGTTATTTACTGCTTTACTGTACCAGGCGGCGCCATGCTGAATGCCTTCAACATTTGAGACATGCGCAACTACTCCGTTCCTTTTAGCTTTATGCGTTCCCAGTATGCTTTCGAGCTGCAGCGGGCGCAGGTTTTTTAGGTCATGCTCTTTGCTGATCAGCTCATCCGTGCGGTTTCCTACGTAGCTGAGGTGCCCCTTTTCTTGCGCGATAAATTCTTGCAAGTCTTTTTGCACATCGTATTCGCAGCCTACAAAATCAACGTAAGCTGTTTGCAGCTTGGCGCTCAAAGTGCCGCCGCTGTTATTGGCCACCATCTCTTTGGCTAAATGCTTAGAGTTGTCGTATGGAGAATACAGCCTCAAGTTTACATCAGGGTTGTTTTTGGCAAAGCGCGCAGCCGGGCCGGCGCCAAAACAGGTGCCTTGAATGAGGAGGTCTTTATTTTTAACGCCGTGGTGCTGCAGGTAGTGGTGCATCTGTTTTAGGTCTTCATCAATTCCGGCTTCGGAAATGACCCCGCTGCTGGTTCCAGAACCTCTATAGTCAAAAGCGAGCACATGTTCATAACCTTCCATGAGATAAGTAAACATCTCGGTTACCGAAGAAAAGCAAGCGGCTTGGCTTTCAATGCCCCCGCAAAGCATGACGGCCGATTTAGGCGGGGTTGGCTGGTAGGGCTTCGAGGTGTAGTTTAAGTCATCTGCACCCTTGTTAGCTTCATTAACGAGTTTTTGCTGCTTCAGCTTTTCCAAGTGGCTTTCAGATAGCAGGAAAGTTTTCTCCTCGTGAATAAAGGTAGCGTAAGGGGTTTTTTCCTTCAGGCGGCTTAAAGATTGCAATACCTGGGCGGCATTTTTTCTGGGAATAGCGATGGCCGCAATTTTTTCCCCGCTTGGCAAAGTAATTTCCGCAGACTCGCCGGCAGTATTTTTGATTGTTTCCTGAAATTTTTTTCCATTTGCATGCAGGCAATGGATTTTGGCTCCATCAGTTGACACAATAAAGAAGTCTTTAACGCCAAAGGTTTTTAGGGCCTCGGTATTCTTTTGTATAGACTCGGCAGTTTTTTCTTTTCCTAGCCCTGGGTATACAGGGTATTTAAAGAAGTTGGCTACAGAGGTGAAAATACCTGTTAAACAGTCAGTCTCTTTATTTGCTTCCAATGTAGGTACAGCCGCGTTGTTTATTTTAGTTATGTTACTATTAGTTTGCTTATCGTTGTTAGTGTCGATAGTATTTGTTTGTGCGGGCTGGAATATTTTATTAAATATGGAAAACATGATTAAATCTCGCGTGTAAAAAAAATTAATATAATGATTATAAATAATCAGTGTTAAGAAAATATAAAGGGAAAGCAGAGAGAGAAAAATTTCGTTTTTTCAGCAGAATTTTTTAGTCTTCTCAACGTTAATTGGTTAGCCAATTTGCGCTTTTTTCTCCGTTGACTTTAATTGGAGAAAAAACGATATCATAAGCGACCTAACACAACAGGTTGTGTTTTTTTGGCAAAGAAAATACCATATCTTGTGTTTTTCAAATCGTTAGCATGCTATAATTTAAGTATCATTGGGGGAAAAAAGTAATCATGACAAGACCTACTTCGCGGGCCATGGCCACTTCGCTTAGAACCTATCATCGTCCAATTCGTGAAGGCAGTACCTTACTAGAAAGCTGGGATCAAGTGGTAGACCGTGTGGTCAGCCACCAGCGCTGGTTATGGGAAAGAGCTTTAGGAAGAGGTCTTATTGAAAAGGAACTTGCAGAGCTTGAAGAGATCAGAAGGCTGATCACCGGAAGATATATAGCACCTGCCGGCCGTACATTATGGTTAGGCGGTACAGAGCTTAGCCGCATTCGCGAATCCAGCATGTTTAACTGCGCTTACACTCATATTGAAACCGTATACGATTTAGTTGATGCTCTTTGGTTGTTGCTTCAAGGGTGCGGTGTCGGATTCAGACCTATTACAGGGACTTTGAATGGATTTAGAAGGCCTTTGCAAGAAATTAAAGTGATCCGCTCCAACCGGCAGGAAAAAGGGGGCTGCACCCACAACATTGAAACTTACAACTCTGAAACTGAAACCTGGACGATTAAAGTCGGCGATTCAGCAGTGGCTTGGGCCAAAGCCCTCGGCAAGTTAATTGCCGGAAAGTTCCCTGCCCGCACTTTAGTATTAGATTTTTCTGAAATTCGCCCGGCAGGCATTCGCTTAAAAGGTTATGGGTGGATCTGCTCAGGCGATGAGCAAATAGCAAAAGCTTTTAAGGCGATTGCAAAAATTTTATCCGATCGCGCCGATCAGCTGCTTAGCCGTGTCGATATTTTGGATATCGTCAACTGGCTGGGTACAGTGCTTTCAAGCCGCCGTTCGGCTCAGATTGCCTTATTTGAATATGGACAGCCGGAATGGGAAGATTTTGCTTTAGCTAAAAAAGAGTGGTGGTTAAAGGATAATGCGCACCGCCAACAGTCCAACAATAGCCTGTTATTCTACAATAAGCCTTCCAGAGACGAATTAGAAAAGCTGTTCCAAATTATGCTTGAGGCCGGCGGTTCCGAGCCCGGCTGCATTAACGCTCAGGAAGCGGAGCGCCGCGCCCCTTGGTTTAAAGGCTGCAACCCTTGCGTGGAAATTTTGCTGGGCAATAAGAGCTTCTGCAATCTAACTGAGGTCAACTTATTGGCCTTCAGAGGCGATAAAGTAGGCCTGGAACGCGCCCTATACTTAGCCGGCCGCATGAACTACCGCCAAACCATGGTCGATTTGCGCGATGAAATCCTGCAAGAAGCCTGGCACTTGAACAATGACTTCCTGCACCTTTGCGGTGTCGGACTAACCGGCGTAGCGGCCCGCCCGGAACTGCGCGCTTATGATTACAAGAGGATGCGCAACATTACTGTCAGCGCAGCTTACAGCATGGCCAATGAGCTGAATGCCCCGCTGCCTAAAAACGTGACTTGCATTAAGCCCAGCGGCACCATTAGCAAGATTATGGGGACAGAGCAATGGGGTGAGGTGCCTGAGGGGATCCACATGCCTTTAGGTAAGTACATATTTAACAATATTACTTACTCCAAGCACGATCCATTAGTGGCCCGTTTTAAAGCAGCCGGTTATGCCGTAATCGATAAGCCTTACGAGCCGGAATCGGTATTGGTGAAGTTTCCGGTGAAGTACGACAACGTGCCGTTCACCTGCACGACAGTGACCCGTAAAAATGGCAAAAAAGAAGAAGTGGAAGTGAACCAGGAGGCTGCGGTGACTCAGTTAGAGCGCTACAGACTGCTGCAAGAAACATGGAGCGAGCAAAACGTATCCAATACAGTCTCGTATGATCCTTCTGAAGTGCCGGCCATTATTGATTGGCTGGAAGCAAATTGGGATTCCTATGTAGGCGTGTCCTTC
This sequence comes from Verrucomicrobiota bacterium, assembly GCA_023428915.1. GTDB lineage: Bacteria > Chlamydiota > Chlamydiia > Chlamydiales > JAEYWL01 > JAEYWL01. Next base: position 73,430 of record JAEYWL010000062.1, on the reverse strand, counting down.
CTTTACCGCAACGACCCCACTAAAAACGCAGAAGACTTGGGCTATGCCTACTTGCCGCAAGAAGTCGTCACTAAAGAGGCTTATGAAGAGTATGTCTCCCGCTTAAGCGAAATCGATTATGCAGGCATCGAATTCTGCGATGATGAGCTGGAAGCCGCCTGCGCCACCGGCGCCTGCCCAGTCAGATAACCATTCTGGTTAAAAGGCCCCTTTAGCAGTCTAAAGGGGCCTTCCTAAAATCAGAATAAGGCGCTTAAATGGACTTTAAGGACTTAAGAGACTAAGCGCCAGTATTTTCCATTATCCAAAAAAACAAGCCGCTAATTCGGGCTTTATTCGACGATCAGCAGGGGCTTGAAATCCAGGTGGTCGGCAGCGGTTAGATGGTATTCTATTCCTCTAGCTTTGCCGAAAGGGGCTTTGTCTTGCGGCACGTTGTGCATATGGCCAAAGACGCAATAGTTAATGCCGTATTGTTCCAGCAGTTTAGAAACACGTGAAGGGGTTAGATCCAAGCCGATAGGCGGATAATGGGTCATGGCAATGCGCTTTTGCACTTGAGGTTTGATCGCTTTTAAGCTTAGCTCCAAACGCTGCAATTCGCGCACAAAGATTTTTTCATTTTCAGCTGTTTTTTGCGGATTGTTTTCTTCTTCAGGCATATCGGGGAATAGGATGTCAAAATTGTATTCATTGGAGTCCCATAGCCTGCTGCCGGCGATGGCCCAGTCCTTCCAGTAAAAGACGTTATTGTGCAGGGCGTGCAGGGAAGGAGGCAGCGCTTGCTGTAGTTTGGCTTGAGAAGGCCACCAAAGGTCGTGATTGCCTTTGATCATCACTTTAGTGCCAGGTAAAGAACCGATCCAGTCGAGGTCAGTTTGTACATCGGCAAGGCGCAAGGCCCAGGAGATATCGCCTGGAATAAGGACTAAGTCATCATCTTTTACGATTTCTTTCCAATGGACGGCGATTTTTTCCGGATGGTTTTTCCAATGAGCGCCAAAAATGTCCATTTCCTTATCAGGAACGCCAAAGGACAAGTGTAGGTCGGCGATAGCCCAAATTGCCATAAGTCTTAAAGAGGTTAAAGGATAAATCCATCAGGGATCTGTGCACCGCGAGTGACAATGATGATCCCCTCGCGAATATACACAGTTTCGCTGTCAAAATGGGACAGGCCCTGTTTATTTATGAGCTGGACATTATTGCCGATGCAGACGTTTTCATCAACGATGGTTCTGTGAATCTTGCAATTCTTACCGATAAAAGGCTCATTTGGCAGGCATTTTTTAACTGGAGAAGTGTAAAAATCATTTCCCATTAAATAGGAATTTTTTATTTCAGAACCGGTGTGGATGACTGAACGGGGGCCTAAAATAGAATTTGTAACTTCATTCGCTTCCACCACAGAACCTTCACAGATAATGGAATGGCTGATATGGGCGTTGGCGATTTTGGGGCCTGGCAAGTTTAGCGAATTAGTGTAGATGGGGGATATATTGTCATATAAATTAAATACGGGATCGCATTGCGTGAGGGCCATATTGGCATGGTAAAAAGATTCGATAGTCCCGATATCCTCCCAATATCCATCGTATAAAAATGCCGCTGCGCGGCCCTGCCTGACTTTGGTTGGAATTAAATGCTTGCCGAAATCTTCACGGGTATCTTGCATTAAAAGGTCGACTAAAGCCTGTTTTTTAAACAGGTAGATGCCCATTGAGCCGAGATATTGCTTTTTGGTGCCTGGAATTAAATTGCATTTACTAAAGATAGAGGCCGGCGATTTAAAAGCATCGAGGTCTTTTTTCTCTTGAGGTTTTTCAAAAAAATCGATGATTTTAGATTGTTTATCGACCTTTAGGATTCCCATGCGCTTGGCGTTATTTTCATCCACAGGCAAAGAAGCTATCGCTAAGTCGGCATCTGTGTCCTGGGCGAATTGGGCGAACTGGCAAAAATCAATATTATATAGCTGGTCGCCTGAAAGTATAAGAAAGTATTCGACGGGTGTTTCCAGCAGATATTCTAAGTTTTGCCGCACTGCATCAGCCGGGCCTTGAAACCAGCTGGCAGTGGTTACTTTTTGCTCCGCAGATAAAATTTCAATTGAACCGCCCTGGTAGAAAGATGCCGGATAGGTATTAAAAATGTGTTTATGCAGTGATGCAGAGAGGAACTGCGTAATGATATAGATGTTTTTGCAGCCGGAATTAATGGCGTTGGATATGGGAATGTCGATGAGGCGGTAGCGGCCGCCAAAACTAATGGCAGGTTTACAACGCGAGGCAGTCAATGGGTAAAGACGGGTTCCTTGTCCACCCCCCAAGATAACGCACCCCACCTGTTTCATCTCTATCGGTTTTTTGAGACGCTTTTTAGGACTGGATTCAATTATGTTGGGTAGTAAGCTCGTCATTTTATCTTGATCAACACCAATATACTCTTTATACGAATAGATGTTTGTACTCTAATGTAAATTATTTATTTACCGCAAGCGTTAATCGGAATTTTAAATGTCTTTTAAAGAACTAGGCAAAGGGGCATGGGAACCCTTATTGACATTTCACGCCAGCCTGCATAAGGATGCGGTGCATCCTCCTTACCCTCCTTTGCCTTATAGCTGGGTGGAATCGGCGCCCTATGCGGAAAAAAAAATACTGTTCGGCCATCTGGAAACAGTGCAGGTTGCGCTTGATTGGCTTGCAATAGATCCTGCCTTCGGCTATCAGCAAATTGCCAATATGCTCTCATTGCAGCAAGCAGACGGTTTGATACCAGGCTGGGTGGCATGTGTTGATGGACGGCTGCACACCAGCAAAACAAGCTCTGCGCCGCCTCTCTGGTGTGTTTTTGTTGAAGACTATTTTCAGCAGGCTAAACAAATAAAAACCCTTGAAGAGTGCTATCCAAAGTTATGCAGGCAGCTTCGCTGGTTCGAGCAAGAGCGCAGCATTGGAGCCGGCTTTTATTATTTAGATGTCATGGATAGAGTATGGGAGAGCGGGGTTGTGGAGGGAATACGCTTTGATTCGGACGAGAGTTTGCAAGAAGGCGCCTGTCTTGATGCCACAGCCCATCTGCATCTTCTGTATTCTATGGCATTTCTTTGGGCTAAGCGCTTAAATAGGCAAGAGGAGTGTGAATGGCAAGAAAGGGCGGAGCAGTTAGAAACCTTTATTCAAACGAAACTATTTTGCCCTGCTTGCCATTTGTTTCAAGATGAATGGCGGGTGGAAAGACAGCAAGCTCCTTGCAATTCTTTCGAGTCGATTTGGCCGCTCGTCTCTAAGGCCGCATCTCCCCAGCAAGCGCATGCCTATATTAACGAACATTTGCTAAACCCGCGCCGTTTTTTAACAGCCCATCCTTTAGCAAGCGTAGCTTTAGAAGATCCGAAGCATGAATTGCGTGCCTGGCGCGGGCCTGCGTGCAATGCACTAGCTTACTGGGCTGCAAGAGGCTGTTATCAATATGGCAGATTTGCTGCTGCGCGCCTGTTATTGGAAAAAGCGATAAATGCGACAATGGAAAATTTTGCAAAAACCAGGTCGATCTGGGAATATTATCATCCGGCAGGTATACTCGCTGAAGAAGATTGGGAAGAAAATATGCCAATTAAGAATCATTTAGGAAATAATCCGCTTTTGGCTATGGCTGGGCTGTGGGTAGAATGTTATAATAGGGAAGTGTCTCATGCCTAGAAAGCTGTTTTTATTGTTGGCCTTGTTCCTATGCGGCATCTATAGCTGTGCCAGGCCTTTGACTAACTATGTCTACCGTATTGCCAGGGATATCGACATCCACACCTACCAGTTAGCCGACCGTGAAAAAAACCTGCTTGGTTTTAGCGATGAATTAATCGTAACAATTGCCGATAAAGAAGGCTTTTACGTGCAATTTCTGGCTTCTTCTACAGCCAATTTGATCGAAGGGCTGGACCAGGGGTTTTATGATGCCATGTTAACCGATATGCGCCCTACAGGACAGCTGGAAGAAAAATATGTTTTTTCCGATGTATACCTGTTTTTAGGTCCGGTTTTAGTGGTGCGCAAAGATTCGCCTGTAACTTCAATCGAGGAAATGGATGGAAAAACTGTTGGGATTGAAACGGGAACTTCTATGGTATTTGATGTTGAAAAATACCCTTCGCTATTGATTTTCCCTTATGAAAATGTATTTGATGCCTTGGAAAAACTGAGTAACTACCAGCTTGACGGGGTGATTATGGGACCGCTTGCTGCCCATATCTATATCCCCTCAATATTCAATAATCAACTCAAGATAGCTTCCAAACCCCTCACTAAAGAGGGGTTTCGCATGGTGGCAAAGAAAACAGAAAATGGCCAAAAACTCATCGAACTATTCAATACCGGTTTAAAGCAGGCCATGTCTGAAAGCTCCTACAGCAACTTGATGAAAAAATGGAATGTCTATAATCCCAATAAATAATCCTTTTTAAACCCAAGATTAATAAATACGGCACTTATCATGCTCGCTGTATTCCTGACGGACGCGTTCTAATATTTCCTCATCAGGAGGGCATGGTTCGATGCCCCAAATGAGTTTTGCGTAGTCGTGGATAGAGCGGTCAGTGGAAAATCTGGCCATTGTCATGTTGTGAATGGCGTATTCAGCCCACTTTAACGGGTCCTGGTAAAGTTTTTCCACCCGTTTATGGGTTTCATAATAGGCGGGCAAGTCATACAGCACAAAATACCTGTCTGCCGGTTCGCCATAGACTCCGTTCATAATTTTATCGTAGACGTTAGAAAGAGCTTGATGCTCGTTGTCATCCTGGGCAAACGACCGGTCCCTTAGCATTTCTAAGGCTTTGCGAATTTCCGGGTACTTGGCTAAAATCTCCCAGGCATTATAGCTATGGCTAGCCTGCATGGCAGCAATTTCGCTTGCGCTGGCTCCAAAAGTAAAAGGCCACCATTCCGGCGTGACTTCTTCTTTCATTTCGATATTGGCGCCATCATCCGTGCCGATTGTCAGGGCGCCATTAATGCTCAATTTCATATTGCCGGTGCCCGAAGCTTCCATTCCGGCCGTAGAAATCTGCTCAGAAAGATCTGCAGCTGGAATCATCACTTCTGCTTTAGACACATTGTAATTCTCTACAAAAATGACTTTCAGCAAGTGGTGCACTTTAGGGTCTTTGTTGATGCGTCTTGCGACACATTGAATAGCTTGTATGATCTGCTTGGCCACGAGATAACCTGCTGCAGCTTTTCCTGCAAAGAAGAAGGTGCGCTTAATGCGATCCGTTTTGGGGTTTTCACAGATCTCGTTGTAAAGCATGATGATATGCAGCAAATTGAGCTGCTGCCGTTTATACTCGTGTATACGCTTAATTTGCATGTCGAATAGGGAGTCATCATCTATGATCGGCGGGTCGCTTATGATGTCGCCATGCTTATCCCGGATTTTATTTGTGTGGTTAATAAAATCAATTAGGCGCTGCTTGTTTCTGCGCTTGATGTCTAAAAATTCTTTTTGATTTGCCGGGTTCTTTGCATGCTCTCTTAGCTTGGCTATTTGCGAAAAATCGGTTATCCAGCCATCTCCAATTAACCTAGTCACAAAATGGGCCAGCTCAGGATTGCATAACAGCAGCCAGCGGCGCTGGGTCACTCCGTTAGTCACATTATTAAATTTTTCAGGGAAGAGCTGGTAATACTCCTTAAATACCCGCTCTTTCAAAATTTTTGAATGCAGTTGCGCCACGCCATTCACACTATGGGAACCTACAATGGCAAGATTGGCCATCCGCACTTGCCCATTTTCAAGGATGGATACCTTGCGTATGAGCTCTTCATTGCCAGGGTTTTTAGCCCTGACAGCATTGCAAAACTCTAAATTCAGGCGTTCGATGATTTTGTATTGCCGCGGCAAAAGGTATTGAAACAGGTTTTGATCCCATTGTTCCAGTGCTTCTGCCAACACTGTGTGGTTAGTATAACCTACACATGTTTGCGTCATTTCAACCGCAGTTTTCCAGGGCAAATCGTAGTCTTTAGTCAGCAGCCGGATTAGCTCGGGGATTACCAGGGCGGGGTGGGTGTCGTTGATTTGGATGCGTACTTTATCGGCGAAGCCTCTAAAGTTTTCATGATTGCGCAGATAATTACGGATGATGTCTTGCAAAGAAGCTGATACTAGTAAGTATTCTTGCTTGAGGCGGATGCGCTTACCGGTCTCATGGTGATCGCTAGGGTAGAGAACATCGGTCAAGGCAGTATTTTCAGCAGCTTGATCGAGCCTGCCGGCATTGTAGCGCTGCAATTGGAAGTTTCTAGGGGATTCCTTTGTAGTCCAAAGCCGCAGTGATATGACTGAAAAATTGTGGTCGCGATTATAGCCTACAATCGGGAGGTCAAAGGGCAAGGCCCCGACTCCTTCGAAATCCTGTAAAAAATAGATTTCATCGCCGTGAATATTCGTGGCAGGGTTAACCTTGCCGCCTAACTTAACATAGACTCGGCCATTATCTTTGCGGAATTCCCATGGGTTCTCGTTTAACAGCCAAACATCAGGAGCTTCGATTTGTTCACCGCCCCAGATTTGCTGTTCAAAAATTCCATATTGGTAGCGCAAGCCATAGGCCATTGCGGGGTATTGCTGCGTAGCTAATGAATCCAGAAGGCAGGAAGCCAGCCTGCCTAAACCGCCATTGCCAAGGCCTGGATCTGGTTCACGGGAAATAATGCGGTTGAAAGAGCGGTTCATTTTATTCATGACCAACCGGACAATATCGATAGCGCCAATGTTGATGCAGTTATTGCTCATAATGCGCCCGGGCAAGTACTCCATGGAGAGGTAGTAGATGGTGCGCGCTTTTGCTTTAGTAATTGTGCGATAGGTGGCCAGCCAGTTAATCATGACTTCTTCCCTTAATGCATAAGAGAAGGCGCGGTAGAATTCCTCGTCATCCGCCTCATCACTTGTTTTGCTCATGGTGGTGATTAAATAGTGCTTGATTTTGGCCGCTAGCATTTCGGCCTGATAGTCTAAAAAGTCCTCATCCATGGCATGTCCCTTCTGGTGTTTTGTCTCCAAAATATGTATATAATAAATATTTATTTATACCGAAGTACATTCGAAACTTAGGTATCATCATGCAAAAATTTTAGGAGGCATTATGAAAGCGAGATTAATCGGGATCCTCATGGCTATTACTTGCTATGGCGAGGCAGCGCTGCCCCCGCTTTATCAAAGCCTGGCTGAGTTGCAGGCCGTATTGCAAAGCCCGGAATTATCTAAAAGATTGACAAGCGCTGATTATATTGAATCTATTGAACGGTCGCAGGATGGCTTTTTGATCGTAACCAATAAAAACACCCTTCAGGCACACATAATCACTGAGCCTGCCACAAGGCCTGGGCCCGCTAAATTTAACGTCACCTTCGACAATCCGAAGCCCAGATAAGCTCTACTGATGTTATTAATTAAACGCAAAGATAAACAGCAAGCATTATAGGATAAACAACTATCTTTATAAGTGATTAACGCAGAGCCGCGGAGACACAGAGGATTTTGAAATAAAGTATTGTATTTATGAGTGTTATTTTTAAATGAAAAAGATGCGCGTAAAAGTATGTTAGCGTCTTTGCGTTTAAATTTTGCTTAATTTTTAGCGCGGATTTCTCTCAGGCTGACGAGCTCGCCTTTGAGGTAGTCGCTCCACAAGGTGTCGTAATCGTCATCATTGGTTTTAGCATACTCGTAAAAGTTTTTGATAAAAGCGAGCCTGGCTTTAAAATTCTCAGTTTTGTAGTTTTGGCCTCGATCTACTTCCGCCAAATTAACTCCGCCCAAAAGATATTGCCGGGTAATAATATCTTCAAGCGAGACTTTTTTGGCATTCTGCAAAATGTCATAAACCGCCATCATGGTTGTGGTACGCCCTTTGCCTGCGCGGCAATGAAAATGCAGCCAGTGTTTTTCCGGTAAATCTTTTACAAATTGGATAAAAGCATCAATTTCTTCGTGGGAAGGGAATGTTTCATCTTTAACATAGAAACGCAGATAAGGGAGGGCAAGCTGATTGGCAAGCTCCCGTTCGCTATAGACTTTGCTGACAACTACCTTTTCGGCTGAAGTGTTTTCGATCTGCCCATTATCATTCTTTTTTAAAATGGTATAGACCTGTACTTCTTTTTCTTTTGCCAGGTTTGCCAGCAGCAATTCCTCCTGCCGCTCGATAGCCTTAGAGCTCAAACTGGCATTGGCCCAATTTTTAACTCCATACCAGCTGACAGGCAAATCATTTAAAAAACCATGCGATTCATTGCGCAAATCGATGATATACAGTTTGCCGTTTGCAGTTCCGACGGTTTCGATAATCTTTAATAGTTCCTGTTTTGAAAACTGGCTGCTGCCGGAGATGTGCAGGGCTTTAAGCCCTTCGGGAGAAGGGTTTTCCAGGGATATTGTGGGTAATGAGGAGTTAGTGGAGCGAAAGTTTATCGGCAAACCATCTGTATGATTGATGCCATCCCAAACCAGAAGCGGGGCTGGGGCCTGTTCTTCTGCAGCATTGATTGCAAATGCTAGAAAAAAGCTGAGGAAACAAATAAAAAGTGTTTTCATGTTCTTTTTCCTGCTATAATGTTCAATCTATCTAATTTTAAGGAAGTTAAATGAAGCCTCGAATCAAACAAAAAATCAACTTAACTATACTTAATCTAGGCATTAATGGCGAGGGAGTAGGCAAATGGCATGGGTATACTATCTTTGCCGACCGTACTTTACCGGGAGAAGTCATTGAAGCGCGTTTTTCGGATAAAGGCAAAAGGCATGGCAGGGCCAAGCTGGCAGCAATTCTGAACCCGTCCCCCCACAGAATATCCCCTCCATGCCAATCCTTTGAAACCTGCGGCGGCTGCCAGATTATGCATATGAGCTATGAGCAGCAGCTTAGCTACAAACGAGAGCTTGTTGTAAATAGCTTTGCTAAATTAGCCAATTTACGCGGGCTGCCTATATCTGCTTGCCAGCCTTCGCCTCAACAATTCCAATACCGCAATAAAATCCAGCTCCCGATAGTAAACAAAGAAGGCAAGCTGCAAATAGGCCTTTATGAAAGGGGCTCCCATGAGTTGGTTCCCATAAATAGCTGCCCTGTCCATTGCTCTTTAGGAGATCAAATATTTACTGCGGTTAAAGAGCTTTTGCTTCAGTCCGGCCTGGCTGCTTATGATCCGAAAACAGCCTCCGGCATATTGCGCTACCTGCTTATTAAAACAGCTGTAAATACCTCTCAAGTGTTGGTCACCCTGGTTGCCGCTGAGTGGCCGGCCGGGGCGCGTGAGCTGGCTCAAGCAATTCTTGCCCTGCAGCATGTAACAGGGCTTGTAGTCAATATCAACCGCGAGCCGGGCAATACGGTGCTAGGCCCCGAATACCTCTTGCTTGGAGGCAGCGAATCTATTGTTGAAGAGTTGAACGGGCTCTGTTTTAAAATCTCTTCAGCTTCTTTTTTCCAAGTCAACCCTTATCAAGCTCAAAAGCTGTTTAAGCATGCGGTAGAGCTAGCCGCGCTCAAAGGGAATGAGATAGTTTTAGATGCGTTCTGCGGAGTTGGCACATTATCGCTGCATGCCGCAAAAGCTGCAAGAAAGGTAATCGGCGTTGAAGCTGTTCCTGAGGCTATTGAAGATGCCAGGATAAATGCCTCCATGAACGGCATTCATAATGCCGAGTTTGTGTGTGCTTTGGCTGAAGAGTACATTCAAACGCTTGAAGAAATAGATGTCCTGTTTGTCAATCCGCCCCGCAAGGGCTGCGAGCCGAGTTTCTTAGCGGCTATTTGCCGCTTGGCTCCGGCTACAGTGGTTTATGTTTCATGCGATCCAGGCACATTAGCGCGGGACCTGCTCGTGCTTATCGAGCAGGGCGGTTATAACGTAGAAGTTGCAGCCCCTTACGATATGTTCCCGCAAACCGCGCACGTAGAAACCATTGTCAAACTAGTGAAACGCCCTATTCTTGCGGATTAGGGGCTTCTTCCGATGGAGGCGGCGGGGTTGCCACTCTCACCCTGCAAATGAGCTCCGCAAAATCGTTGTAGATTTCTGGCTTATAATCCTTTCTGGGATTGAAAGGCATGTTGTCGAGGACTTCTATGCGGCGGATATTCTTAAGGCGGAATTGATCCCAATTGTCCTCTGCATGGGGAATCCCAAAATAGTCTTTAAAATACTTGCGGTCTTTTTCAGGATCATAGCCTTCAGGGGTCTTTTCCTGGTAATCTTTGATAATGATTGTTTTTTGGCCATTTCTTTCAATGACTTGTCCTTGGATAGACACATCTTTCGGAGTTGGTTTTTCGTTTATCTGCTGTACACCCACAGCAAATCCTCGAATCATAAGCTCATTGTTATCGTTAAGACCTACAGCATAAGGTTCAAAAGTTATTTGATAAAAATCAGGCGTGTCATTTTTGTCAGCCGGAGGGCGTTCAGCAATGATTCTTAATAACCGTTGCTGTCTTATGGCATAACATACCGGGCCGCTGAGATCAGCAGGCTGACCTTGCGTATTATAGTAGCTAGCATTTCCATGACTATCTGTAATCATCTCAAAAGGTCCAAAATCGAGATAGAATGCTGATAAGCTGAATGGGATAGCCATAGCGGCAGCGAGAGCTGTGAAATACTTTTTAGCCATAAATACCTCCTTGGTAACAATTTTAGGTATAAGTCAGAGGAGATATTATTTTCACTGTTATTTTGATGTTTTTGCATAGCAGTTCCTCACTCCATTTTATTATGCAGGAATATGGTTTTATGGTAGGGTCCGGGAGTGAGATTTTTAACAAAAAAGACTTCATAAACCGGAAGATTTACGGTAATATCAGCTAGTTCAAAACACACTACTGGAGATATACAATGAAACAATTCCTTGCGCTTTTTGCCCTTATGCTACTGGTTATTGCCCCACTATGCGCCGAATGCCAATGGGAAGGCGACGGGGCTAACTACCGGCTCAAATTCACTGTAAAATTAGATGACGCAAAAAATCCTTTGCCAAACTATGGCATTGGATTTTTACAAGTTGCAGATGGAAAAATTAAAGATCTCAACATCACCTTTTTCTTTGTGAAAAGCGATTCTGTATGGGTGTATGAATACCCGGCCATCATTTCCGACATTAAGAAAGCAGATATTGCAGATAAAGGTATTGAATTAATGATTTTTTCTGAAAAAGATCCGACAAAGTCGACAATCACTTTTACAGCAAAGCGCCCTGTTGCTAAAGGGGATTGCGATGTTGAGCTTTTAATGCAAATGCCGAGCTTCGGCCCTGCCCAGCCTGAAGTAAAAATGGTCTTTAAGACAGTTAAAGAAATTATTTTGCCTCAATTACCTTTAAAGCAGTTGTAATCCTATGCCAGAGCTGCCGGAAGTTGAAACGATCAAGAATGAACTTCTGGCATTTGGGCTAGTGGGTAAAGAGATTGAAGCCATTGAGGTTTTTAATCCTTCGACCATAGCTGAAGTGCCAGTTGAAGTATTTTCCAAAGCCATACTGGGTAAAAAAGTAACGGAGGTTCACCGCCGGGGAAAATACATTCAGCTGGTAATTCCACCCTATGTAGTCTTCGTTCACTTGCGCATGACCGGAAAATTTTTGCTAAGCAGCCAAAAACCTGCTGAGATCGGCAAACATGAAAGATTGCGCATAACTTTTAAAGGTGGACTAGCGCTAAGCTTTGATGACACGCGCAAATTTGGCCGCTGGTATTTAGTCAAAGACAGTGAAAGCATTTCCGCAAAGTTAGGCCTTGAACCTTTATCTCCTGATTTTACCATTGCATATCTGCAAAAAGTTTTAAGCACGAGGTCGCGTGCCATTAAGCCTTTGCTGCTAGATCAAACACTAATTGCGGGTTTAGGCAATATCTATGTGGATGAAGCCCTGTGGCTTGCTAAAATCCATCCTTTACGGCCTGCTGCGAGCCTGACTAAAAAAGAAATGCAAGCTTTGCATCATGCCATCCGGCAAGTGTTGGAGCAGAGTATTCTTTATAGGGGCACTTCCCTAGGCGAGGGCAAGCCCAACTACCAGACAGTTTCCGGTACCCGCGGAGGCAATCAGCACCACTTGAAAGTCTATGGAAACAAGGGCAAAAGCTGCGAGCGGTGCCTAAGCCCTATCAGTAAAACAGTAGTCGCCCAGCGCGGCACCCATTTTTGCCCTGTATGTCAAATATTATAGCTTTTATTTTAACTTTTTTGCTCATACATAACCTTACCATAGAGGCTAAAGAGATGCCTAGCGTCAATCCATTTGATAGCATCGTTAATAAAAGCATGTCCTTTTGGAAAATTTGCGGATGTTCTGTTGCTATAGTTAAAGAGGGGCAAGTGCTGCACTGCAAGGGTTATGGCACTAAGTCTTTAGATCCCAAGAAAATGCACAATAATGTGAATGCCCATACACTTTTTCCTATTGCCTCCCTGACTAAACCTTTTACCGCTGTTCTGGCAGGTATTCTCGTCGATAAACAAGCAGTGCAATGGGAGGACCCTATTGCGAAGCATTATCCGCTCTTTAAACTCAGCAACGAATATGCTTACGAACATTTAACCCTGCATGATTGCCTGTGCATGCATAGCGGGTTGCAGGGGCCTGAGATTAGCAGAGAGCTAGAGGGCAAACCTGCCGCAAGCCGTAAGCAGCTGCTCGAGCTGCTGCCAACTTTTCCCTTTTTGAATGGCTTTCGAGGACTGTTTGGCTATCAAAACCTGCATTATGTTTTAGCGGGGAAATTGCTGGAGACAGTGTATGGCAGCTCTTGGGAAAAAATGGTGGCAAAAGAAATCTTTTCGCCCCTTAAAATGGATCGAAGCTGTGCCTCAGGGCAGAAATTCCAGCATGATTTCAACCACGCCCTGCCTTATCAGGTCGTTCTGGGGCAGATTAAACCGGCAGGTTATGAAAGCCTGGAGAATATTGCTCCGGGAGCAGGTGTATATTCTACAGCCGAAGACATGGCCAAGTTTTTGCAGGCGATTTCCTTAAATACCCGTTCTAACGAACCTTTGCTTAAAGTGGGGACTTGCAAAAAGGCTATGCAGCCCCAATGTCTGGCTGCGGCTGAAGGTTTTTTTGGACAAGCTTCTGAGCGTCAGAAAGAGCAGCTATTTCCCGATGCGCAATTTTTTACTTACGGGTATGGCTGGTTTATTCACGACTATCGCGGGATGCTCATTTGCCACGCCCCTGGAATTACAGATGGGTATGCCGCAGTCATGCTCTATGTGCCGGCCATGGATCTCGGCATTGTCGTCTTAGCCAATGTGGAATCTACCCAATTTGTGCATTCGTTAGCCTATCAGATCCTGGATAAGTTTTTTCATGTACAAACAGACTGGGATGCCTTATATCTGCAACGGACAAAATAAATCCCATAATGGCGGTATAAAATAGTAATGGAACCGGTAGCAGAAGTTAGGAAAGAGCTTGAAAATGTCAAACTGGAAGTCAAAGGAAGCGTTCCGAATTGGCTTTCCGGAGTTCTCATGCGCAATGGTCCTGTAAATGCAACAATTGGAACAGAGAGCAATGCCCATTGGTTTGATGGTTTGGCCATGCTGCATGCTTTCTCTTTTGCAAATGGAGAAGTTAGGTATTCGAATAAATTTTTGCGTACAGATGCCTACAATGCTGTATTTCAGAAAAAAACACTAAATTACCTTGGATTTGCCTCAGATCCCTGCCGTACCTTATTTGGCCGGTTTTTTACAGCCCTATTTCATTTAGAAAAGCACCATCTGCATAATGCCAATATCAATGTCGCCAAATATGCCGGGCAGTTCGTTGCTTTAACTGAAATCCCCCTGCCCGTACGGTTCGACCCTGAAACGCTTGAGACCTTAGGCGTATTAGATTATGCGGATGCTTTGCCTAAAGATAGTTGCTGGGAGTCAGCGCACCCTCACACGGATCCAAACACACAGCAGGCAGTCAATTATCTCATTCACTACGGCAGAGAAAGTAAATATGTAATTTATACTCTAAAAGATACTGCGAGAGTGCCTTTTGCTGAAATACCTGTCGCAGAACCTTCATATATGCACAGCTTTTCCTTAACAGACAATTACATCATACTGACGCAATACCCCCTGATAGTCAAACCGCTAAACTTTCTGCTTTCGGGCAAGCCGTTCATAGACAACTTTACTTGGCATCCTGAAAAAGGCACAGAGATTCTCGTGATCGAACGCTCCAGCGGCAAAGTTATTTGCCGCGCAGTTACCGATCCTTTTTTTGCGTTTCATCATGCCAACGCCTTTGAAAGTGAAGGTAAAGTGAGTGCCGACATTGTCTGCTATCCGGACGCTTCAATTGTTATGGGCTTAGGCCGCTATTATAGGCCGGCTGTTATGGCAGCCTCTGAAGACGTTGTTTATGATCAAAAGCTATGCCGCTTTACCATCGACCTGGCTACATCCGAGGTGCAGCGGGAAAAATTGTACCATGAGCCGATGGAATTTCCGCGCATTAATGGGCGCTTTGATGGCAAACACTATCAGTATCTTTATCTGGCTGACATACGCAGGCCCGAAGTTTTCGCTGATATACGGCCCATCAAGAAACTCGATTTGCATAAAAGAACCGTGCATTATTGGCGCGAGGAGTTCTGTTATCCAGGCGAGCCGGTATTTATTGAAGCACCCGATGCTGTGCATGAGGATGACGGCATCGTGGCCACTGTTGTCTACAACCTGCAATCTAAAATTTCATTTCTTTTAATATTAGAGGCAAAAGAGATGAAAGAAATTGCCAGGGCTGAAATAAGCCAAGCCATCCCTCCCAGTTTGCATGGACAATATTTTAATAGTCTTTAAGTAGTTAATGGTTATTAACTTGAGGAAATAATTAACTCTTTTCTATTACATTTTCTTTGCCGTTATGTTAAATTGAAACTAGGAGAGCGTATAGCTTTTCGTTTCTTACTCGTAGTCGATATATCTCACTAATGCGGCTTGTTTTTAAGACGCCGCATACTTATTACGTGATAATAGATAGTTGTCAAACCCCATCAAGGAGGTTGTCATGGCTACTAGAAAATCCAATCATGATCAATTTTATGAAATGTTTGTAGATGAACTGCGCGATCTCTACAGTGCAGAAAATCAGATAGTAGAAGCGTTGCCAAAAATGGCGCAGGCATCAACCACTAAAGACTTAAAAGAAGCGTTTAGGGCTCACTTATCCGAAACCAAAAATCAAGTGAGAAGACTTGAGGAGATTTTTTCAATCTTGGGTGAACAGCCTAGCGGTGAAGTATGCAAAGGCATGCAGGGCTTGATTGCCGAATGTGAAGAAGTTATCAATCATAAACATCCCGATTTTATCGTAGATGCTGAGTTAATCAACAAAGCACAGCGCATTGAGCACTATGAAATTGCTGCCTACGGTACCTTAAAAACCTTTGCCCATCATTTAAATTTTGATCAAGTAGAAGACCTTTTAGACACAACATTAGATGAAGAAAGCAACGCCAATGAGTTGCTCACATCAATTGCAGAAGGCGGATGGTTGACAACAGGCATCAATGCCCAGGCAGTGCAAGCTTAAAACCCCGACTTGCTGCCTTTTTAAATATCTAAATAGAAGAGGCTGTAGTGAGGAAATCTACAGCCTCTTTTATTTTAAAAGCCAGAGTTAGCGCTTAAATGGACAATGGACCTTGGGGACGCCAGGGACCTTAGAGACAAAGGACTAAGCGCTAGTTATTTAGAAAATTTTTACGGCTATGTTTCTCTTTTTTTCGGTGTGAAAAATTGCTTAAATTTAAAACCGGTTTCTTTCTTAGGGCCGTTAGGCTTGAAACCTTTACCGGTTGAGGGGCCTTTTCTGCCAAAAGAGCCCTTTGCAGCCGGATAGTCTGATTTTTCAGTGCGAGTTCTGGGGGGAAATTCCTCTTTATCGCGAAACCTTGGAGCAAAGCCATCTCTTTTAGAAGAAAATTCCTCTTTATCGCGAGTGCGCGGGACGAATCCTTCCTTTTTAGGGGAAAATCCATCTTTATTGCGCGTTCTTGATGCAAAGCCTTCTTTTCTTGGAGCGAATCCTTCCTTTTTGGAAGAATATTCTTCCTTAGAAGGGAAGTCCCTTTTTGCAAATTTCTTTTTTGAAGGAAAGTCTTCTTTTGGAGTAAATTCTCTTTTAAAAGGTCTGCTTTTTGGAGAGTACTCGCTCGGAGTCTCGAAGCCTTCCTCTTTATAATGTTCTTTTTTAGGCTTGTTTCTTGGGGCAAAGTTTTCTCTGGGGGCAAAGGATTTTTTGGGAGCAAAATCTCTTTGTCTGGTCCTTGTTTTTCGCGCCGGAGCCGCTTTTTCCTTAGGTTCCATGCCTGGAATAACTTTTACGGTAATTTGCTGTTTGGTAAAGGATTCAATTTCCCTTAACAATTGCCGTTCTTTAGGGGTCACCAATGAAACTGCTATTCCTGCAGCCCCTGCCCGTCCTGTTCTGCCAATTCTATGGGTATAATCTTCTACACAACGCGGCAAATCAAAATTGTAGACGTGGGTGATTGAGGAGATATCGATGCCTCTAGCCGCAACATCTGTGGCTACGAGAACCTTTAAGCGGCCTTCGCGCAGTTTAGATAAGGTGCGGAGGCGCTGCCTCTGATTCATATCGCCGTGCAATGCTCCTGCCGCATGGCCGATTTCAATCAGCTTTTCGGCTAATTCTTCGGCATAGCTCTTAGTGGAAGTAAATACCAGGGCTTGATCGATAGCATCGTCCGTTAATAGCTCTTGCAGAAGGTCTAGCTTATGTCCGAGATTGTCGGCAAAGTAAAGCTGCTGCTCAATGCATTCATGTTTTTCATGAGAGGGGATGACATTGATTTCAATCGGGTCTTTCATTAACTTTTCGGAAAGCTGCAAGACTTGTTTTTTCAAAGTAGCAGAAAAAAGCAGAGTTTGGCGGTTTTCGGGTGTAAGCTCAGCAATTTGCTCTACCGGGCCAATAAAGCCCATATCCAGCATGCGGTCGGCTTCATCGAGAATCAAGACTTCCACGCGCGACAAGTCGATCACTTTTTGTTCTAAAAAGTCGATCAATCTTCCCGGAGTGGCAACTAAAATTTCATAATGCCTGGCTAACTGCCGTTTCTGGATCGGGTAGGGAGCTCCGCCATAAATACACACAGTTTTTACTTTTGATAAATTACGGCTATACTTATCTGCTTCTTGAGCCACTTGCAGTGCAAGCTCGCGGGTAGGTGTTAACACCAGCACCCGGGGGCCGCGTCCTTTTTGAGCTTCTTGCGTCATTTTATGCAGCGACGGCAACAAAAAGGCAGCTGTTTTGCCGGTTCCTGTCTGGGCAGAAGCGCGAATGTCGCTGCCGTTAAGGATTGCCGGTATGGCAGATTGCTGAATAGCTGTCGGCTCCTGAAAACCCTCTTCTTTAATTGCTTTTAAAAGACGGTCATCTAGTTGGAGATGATCAAAAGAAACTGTTGTATTTGAATTTTTACTCAAATTAAACTCATAATTAAATTGTTTGGATTTTAAAAGTATAACTTAAAAAATGATAATTGTAAAATAAAGAATTTTGTGCTGCGCAGTTTGCGGCAAAAAGGAAGAAAAGTTAACGCAAGGCATATTCCTTCCTAATACCTCGGCTGCATCTTTCCGGCTTGATCAGCTCGGTCGCGAAACGCTTACTCTTATCGAAATGTCTGAGAAGAAAGATTAAGATCGTGATCAAGATCAACACTCTTCTAATGCAATTCGACCTTCATAGTACTTTTTCCAACAATTTTTATAATAATAATCAATTGTCAGATTGGAATTATTAATATTTCCTAAGTATAGGTAATATTTTTAGCTTTCATATAATAAATTAAATACAGGTCTTCTCCTTGTTTGTCCAGAAATGCTGATTCTACAATAATGCCTTCTTCTTCCAATGAGTTTAAGGTTTTCATAGCTTTCTTATTTCATCACGTTAGTTTTATAACGATGTGTAGAGGTTGTGAAAAATGGAGTCAGTTTTGTTTTAGATTTGGAGTGCTGCGACTCGTCGCAGCTTTCACCACGTTCGACTTGTCAAACAAGCGGTTAAGGCAAATAACTAAAAAAACACCGTCTAAAGTTTTATTTGCATGATGAGCCAAGCCTTATGAATGAACATGGTTTAATCATGAAATTTCCCTCTGAAAATAAAAAAATAAAATTAATTGTTGTCAGTTTAGTTAAATGCCGCTATACGTCACAGCCATATTAAAAAATAAGGTTTGTTATGCGCTGGCTTTTTTCTTTGCTGTTTTTTGTTCCTTTGTTTGCAACTGAAGTGGAAATGAAAGATCTTCCCTTAGCCAATCAAGGCAGCGGGATTTCGGCAATTGTTAATGGCACTGTAAACGTCATTTCAGGCCATTATCTAGAACATGCCGCAGATTTAGCGATTGTGTGTCCTGAAGACTTCAATTTTGAACGGCATTACTGCAGCAAAGATTTCGGTTTGAACTCTTTATATCACTCCTGGAGCCATAATTGGTGGAGTTACATACTGAAGGACCCCAACACCGGAAAGAGAAATGCCAAGTACTACATGTACGACAAGCTTGGCTCTTGGCTGACCTTCAGTAAGCCTGCCTACGATTCCAAAATTAACAAATATGTCATTCCCTTTAGGGCAGAGGACAATAAAGGTGTGAGCAATCTTGGGGGCGGAGTTCTCAGTGCTCGGACCAATATGAAGAACGGTGCCATTCTTCCTGAGGGCAAAACAAACCATTACTTAATGCCGGACGGCACTAAACGCACGTACAAGCACACAAGTTTGGGCGATTTTTTAGCTAAAGAAGTGAAACCTAGCGGCAATGAAATTACCTATTCATTCGATAACGGCCGTTTAAAGACTATTGAGTTGTTCAATCAAGACGGCGAAAAAATGGCCTGGTTTTCTATAGAAAAGGCCAATAATGAACACTTTAATCTGCATCCATATATAGAGATAGTTTCAAGCGACCAGCGCATTATCCGCTACAACTTTTTAAACAGGAAGAATAAAAAAGACAAACGCTTCTATCTAAACAAGGTAATAAGGGGTGGACGCACAATAGAGGGCTACGAATACGATTTTTTTCAAAAGGATTCTCCTGATGGCCGTATAACTTATAAAACCTGGCCTGAAGGGCAGTTTTTGATTAATGAGTACTACTCTTCGGGAGATAACGATATAGTTGGAGTCTCTTTAGTTATCCCTAAAGGGGATATTCGAGAACACAGAATTAGAAAACAAAAAGCACCTTTAGGCTCGGATGGCACGCCAGTCACAGCTTACCAATTTGTCTACTGCCCAAATAAAGCAAAAAATGACGAAGGCGGCACTACATATGTCTACGATGCCTTAGGGAACTTGGCAAAGTACATTTACGATACTAACCATCGCTTGTTGCAGATTGCAAAGCCAGGCCAAATAGAGCGCTTTCATTGGGGTTCAGGACAAAATGAGGGTAATTTAGTCGATCACTTTTTTGACGATAGCAGCAGCGGAAATGTACTCTTCAGCAGGCATTATAGTTATGATGATCGCGGAAATGTGCTTAAAGATACTTTTAGGGGAAATATTACAGGGCTGCGAGTAGAAGAGTTTTCGCAGCACTACACATACTCTGATGATGGCTTCAATCTTATGCTGACTCTGGATAATGGTTTAGAGCAGCACCAATACCAATATGTGCCTGGCACGAACCTTCTCGCTGCGAAATTTATCTTAGTGAATAAACAGATCGTATGCAGAGAATTTTATGAATACGACCGCAGCAGCTGCTTGCTTTGTCAAATCAAAGACGATGGCACTTCACTTGAAAAAGACGATCTTGCAGGGGTCACAGTAAGAACAATTACCCGCTATGTCCGAAAAAACAGCATTCCTTGCTGGGGCGTACCCTTAGTTATCGAAGAAAGTTATTTAGATTTAGTTTCAGGGCAAGAATGCTTGCTTAAAAAATTAGTCCAAGACTTTGACGGTTATGGACGGATGCTCAGCCAAAAAGTATACGGCAGCGACGGCCAATATGCCTATACGCATACTTGGGCCTATAATGACATAGGCGATGTCATTAGAGAAGTCGATGCCTTGGGCAATGTGATTGTCAGGCAGTTTGACGAAAACCGCAACATGCTTGAAGAGGAGTCGCTTTCCTCCGGCTTTAAAAAAATATGCTGCTACGACCGCTGCAACCGAAAAATACGGGAGAATATCCAAACCCCAGGGGGAGAGGTATTAGGTTCAGCGTTTCAGTATAACTATCTGAGCCAATGCATAGCTGAATATGATGTCTGCGGCAACCCTACTCTGATGCAAGTTGATTACCATGGAAACATTCTTGCAAAAAATTATCCTGACGGCAGCAAAGAAACCTTTGTTTATGATTCTGCGGGCAATCAAATTGCGGCCGCAAATCAACGAGGCCTGACCATCCATAAGCAATACAACGCCCGCGGCCAGCCTGTTTATATTACTTATCCTGATGGCACTGCTGAATCGTATATCTATAACCTATGGGGTGCCGTTGTCAGCCATACTGCTAAAAATGGCACTGTAACCAAGTACACCCGCGACCATCAGCACCGCATTCTTTCAGAAACCGTCTATGATGCTAGCGGCACATGCTTAAAAACCACTGCCAACACCTATAATGCTTTGCATTTGCTTAATTCAATAGATCCTGAAGGGAACGTTACGAGTTATGACTACGACTTTGCAGGCAGGCTTATACGCGTAAGCAAGCATGACGAAGTTACAGAATATGCTTATGATACACTTGGCAGGCAGCATAAAATCACTAATTACACAGCAGATCAGGAAGCTGCTGTTACTTGCTACGAGTTTGACAGCTTAGATCGGAAAATAGAAGAAAGGCTTGAAGACCTTCAAGGCAATGTGCTGAAGAAAGTCTGTTATTTATACGACGCACGCGGCAACCAAACCCAAGAAATAAAGCATACAGCTGCCGGGCTGGCGATTACCAAGACGGAGTACAACCTATTCAATCAACCAACCCTTATCACCGACTCATTAGGCCATACTAAGCACATCGCTTATAACTACAAGCATAAAGACGCGAACGGACTATATGTTCAACAGCATATAGAGACCGACCCGCTAGGACAGCAGACAATCACTACCTTTGATGCAATGGGAAGGGTTGCCAGCATAGTTAAGAAGAATTCGATTAACTATGAACTTGCAAAAGTAGAAAAACAGTATGACCCATGCGGCAACTGCATTGCCTCTATTGACACCATTTACAGCAAAAATGGCCCGCGCATAGTCAAGAACTGCTGGGAATATGACAGTTTAAATCGCGTGATAACACAAATTGAAGCATCCGGCCTGCCGGAACAAAAAATCACTCGCTATGCTTACAATGCCAATGGGGAAAGGGAAACAATTGTAAAGCCTGACGGCATCGTCTTGACCCATACCTATAATGCATTGGGCTTGCTGCAAGCACTTGCTTCTAGCGACGGTTCCATCCATTACCAATACACCTATTCACCTTCAGGGCTGCCTCTTCAGGTTGACGACCTGGTGAACAATACCGTCACAACAAGAACCTATTATAAAGGCAGATTGCAGCAAGAAACTTTAGGCAACGGCCTTGCTATCGGTTATGAATATGACCGCATAGGACGTCCCACAAAGGTTATATTTCCTGATCAAACTGTTGTTGAGTATACCTACGATGCTTGCTACTTGCGCCAAATAACGCGCAATGGCCTTGCACACCATTATAAAACTTACGACCTGTCAGGCAATCTCCTCGAGGAACAATGCTTTAATGGCAATGCCCTTGCTACCAGCTATGATTTGCTTGGACGAGCCTTGAGCACGCCTCTGCAGAGCGGCATCTGCTACGATCAAGCCGGAAACTTAATCAGCTACCAGCAAGAAGGGGAAGTTTTAAATTTTGGCTATGACGATCTATACCAGCTCAATAAAGAAAAGGACCATGCCTACCAGTTTGATTCCTTGCACAACCGTGTAAGCAAGGATGAAGAAAATTTTACCTATAACGGCTTAAATCAGATTGTCAGTGATGACCTGGAGTATGACTTTAATGGCAACCTCATTAGGCAAGGCAGTACGCACTATACCTACGACGCTCTTGATCGCCTAATCAAAGTCTCCGGCAAAACGGCAACCACTTACTGCTATGACTCCTTTAACCGTCGCCTTAGCAAAACACAAGAGGCTGCAAGCCTCCTTGAGTCTGGAAAAGATAAAATTACCACCTTTTTTTACCAAGGGCAGGATGAAACCGGAGCTTGCCAAGAGGGTAAGATTGTCAACCTGCGCTTAATTGGCCGCGGCAAAGGCGCAGAGATAGGCGCCAGTGTTTTGCTGGAAATTGATCAAACTCCCTATATCCCCATTCATAACCATATCGGCAGTATTATTCGCATAGTCGATTTAAAAGGATGCACCGTAGAATCCTACAGTTACACAGCCTATGGCGAGGAAACTGTCACCAACTATAAGGGATCCCCATGCAAGCCTATAAATCCTTGGCGCTTCTCCAGTAAACGCACCGATGAAGAAACCGGGCTTGTCTACTTTGGGCGGCGCTACTACTCTCCGCAATTTGCGCGCTGGGTCACAGCCGACCCCATAGGTTTTGAAGGCGGCCCTAACCTCTACGCCTATGTCCTCAACAATCCCCTCATGCGCGTCGACCTTTACGGGCTTTATCCTGAGTCCGGCCACAAACCCGCATTTCATTTTGGGCCGCGCCATTTTAAAGCGTCATCCTACTTTATCGGAAAAGCTGTTGAGTACTTGTGCCATCATCTTATCCCAATACCCATTGTAAACGACATCTGTTCAGGGATTGGCCGTGTCATGGCTGGAGAAGGCTTCAGCATGCACACAGGCGATTACTCTCCGTCTTATACTTCTGTTATGCCCGGCTCCTCTTCTTACACTAAGCACGCCTGGTGCAATGTAAATGGGATGAATAACGTTGAAGATGACGCAAAATACAATGCACGGTACCTTCAAGGCCAGTTTGGCGGAGTTGTTTGCAATAATGTGTATAGTTCCACCTGCGGTGTTTTTGCAGATATTTTCGGGGCTTTTTTACAAAAACTCGGCATAGAGTTTCCTTGTACCGGCCAACTCAGAAATTTAATTACCGGTTTAATTGGTAACGTTGGAGGAACTAAGTCAGATGGTACAGTTACCGTAACCTGTTTTAGTAGAGGGGGAATTGTAACCCATAACGCAACCAAAGATATGTCGGATGATGAAAAACAAATGCTGCACATAGCTACTTTTGGATCAGCTAAAATGATTCCAAATGATAAATACGGAAGTGTAACAAATTACGTGAGTTTGCTGGATCCCGTTCCTTTTCTATGCGATCCTATAGGAATTTTGATGGGTATATTTACCGATAAAGTGAACATTGAATTTTTATGGCCGAGCGGCGAAGATTACTGCGACCATAAATTGGTTGCCAAGACTTACGAGGCTGCGATTCAAAAAGAAGCTAGAAAATTTCATGAAAGGGCAAGAAAATAGTGAAGCAGTTTATACCTATATTTTTATTATTATTGTTTTCGAGCTTTACCTACGTGGAGGAGGCCAATAGGACTCTTAAGAAAATTTCAGCTGAAGTTTGTAAGCAAACGGGGTTACGCGCATTTGGCAGTGGTGGTGCCATGGCCTGTGACGTAAAAGAGCTCGACTTATCCTTTATTAAAAAAGATCTTGTGGATATTGATCAGGCCAGGGTGTATTATGTCACAACGGCATTGATAGCTTTAAATACAGTAAATGCAAATAAAGTTTTAAGGCCCTACCTTCATAATTACCCTTTTAAACTTAAAAATTTTTTCACTCTCTCTATTCATTTTTTAGATTGCAATTCTGACGACCCCAAACCCCCGCTAATTGCAAGAGTCATGAATTCAAAAGATATAATAGAATACGAAATAAAACCTAAAGATGATCCCTTTAAATTTATAGTCGTGCATCAAGAAACGCTTGAAGAAGCTATTCAAATTGTGTCTAAAGAATCTGCTATTAATTTACTAAGGAAGCCAAAATGAAATTGACTCTAAGATTCTTATTCGCAGTTTTTATTAGTGCGGTCTGCATGTCGGCTAAATATCAAGGACCTAAAGAAGATGTTGCTAAAAGCTCTCGTTTAGATCGTTTTAGCTGCAGCATAGCCAAAAAATACAATATGGAATTTTTAGTAATTGGCAATAAGTGGATTGTTGATGATAACTACAATAATTGGTCTATTTTATTTTCGAACCGCAACCGCATGACAATAGAGCAAGCAAGACCTTTGGTAAAAAATATTATCTGCGAATTTATTGCTGAGATCAAAACTCAGCCTGTATACAGACAATGGGTAATTTTTATGACGAAAAGGGATTCAAAATGGGATGCAGATATTAATCCTGGCAGGCTGGGTATTAAGATTGGTTTTTGGGATGAGAATATGGATAGGCCGCTTGCACCTTATTTAGCGCAAATTCTGGTGGTCAACAGGGTTGTTAAGTACTATTATGCCGACCCCAACACACAGGCCTTGCAGGAACCGCCAATTGAAGAAACCTTTGAGCAGTTAGGCATTCCTGATTTTCAATTCAGCCTCTGCAATGGCAAGTGGGTTGAGGGTTGAATTCGCTTAGATATTTAACCCTTTCACTTTATCCTCTACTACTTTTTCTTAAGGGAATCCTTATATTCCAGGATGGCTTCTACGACATCTTCAATGCCCATATCGGAGGTGTCGATCAATTTGGCATCGTCTGCCTGGCGCAAGGGGGAAAGTGCACGGTTTGAGTCGTATTCATCGCGTTGATTGATGGTCTCTAATACCTGTTCAAGGCTAAGGGCTGCGGCTTCATCGGGAAACTTTTGCTTGAGCTCTTCATAGCGGCGTTGCGCACGGACTGCAGGATCAGCTGTTAAAAAGACTTTAAGGTTTGCATTGGGGAACACGACTGTGCCCATATCGCGGCCTTCAAAGATGGCATTTACTCCCTTAGCGAGCTCCCGTTGTATATGCACTAGTTTCTCCCGCACGACAGGCAGCGCAGAAACTTCAGAGACCCGGCTTGTGACCTGAGCTCCGCGTATGGCCAAGGTGATATCCTGCTCGTCGACAAGATAGTGTTTGTCGCCCCTGTCGATTTTAATCTTAAAATTAAAGCGGTCTAAATACTCCTTAAGCTGGGTTTCATTGTGAATGTCGATCTGGTGCTTAATGATGCCCCAGGTGACAGCCCGATACATAGCTCCGGTATCGAAGTAAATAAAACCTAAAGCTTTTGCTAAACTTTGGGCGACAGAGCTTTTACCTGTTCCGACTTTACCGTCAATTGTAATAATCATAGGGAGACCCCCGCTTCTATTTTCATAAAAATATATAACAAAGGAATAGTAAATACTAATGAATCAACGATATCGAGGATGCCGCCTAAGCCTGGCAGCTGATTGCTATCTTTTACGCCCGCATCCCGTTTGAGCAGTGATTCGCCTAAGTCGCCGATTTGGCCTAAAACACTGATCAGGCCGCCGAGCAATAAGCTTTGCAGGATGCTCAGTTGAATGACTGGCTGGCCCATGCCGGCATTAGCTAGCAGAGGGAAAAGCAAGCTGGCAATGACAGCAAATATAAGGCCGCCGGCTGCACCTTCGATAGTTTTTTTAGGGCTGATTTGCTTTGCCAGTTTGTGTTTGCCGAAGTATTTGCCAATAAAGTATCCGCCGGTATCTGTCATCTTAGTGACAATGAGGATATAGAGCAGCCAAAAGCGCCCTTGCTGCAGGCTATCTGAGGGGAAAAAATAATTAATATGGATAAGCAAACTTAAAGGGATAGCCAGATAGGCCCAGCCAAATACAGTAACAGCTAAATTAGACAGAGGCTCGCGCTCTTGGGCAAAGAGCCGCACAAATAGCACGAGAAACCCCGAGGCAAAAACAGCAAAGGGCAAAACGGAAAAATTGGGATATTGCGTATCTAAAAAGACGGCCAATACATAGAGGCTTGCGGTGGCTACTCCTATGGAGACTAAGGGCTTATATTCTTTAGCTTTTGTAATTTGGTAATATTCCCAAATCGCAACAGAAACAAATCCCATTACAGTTAGGACAAATACCGGTTTGGTTAAGGGGTAATAGGAGAACCAAATGACTAAAATGAGAAGTACTGAAAAAATTAAACTGACTGTAATTCTCTGATAAGTATGACTAAGTTTTGCGAACATTATTCTCCAAGCCGCCTAATTCTTTTTTGATAGTTCAGGACCGCATGGTATAGACAGGTTGGAGAAAAGTCTGGCCAAAGGGTCTCTGTAAAATAAAGTTCCGTATAGGACATTTCCCATAATAAAAAATTGCTAATCCGGTTTTCTCCGCTCGTTCTGATTAAGAGGTCCGGATCAGGCCAGCGATGCGTGTCTAAATAAGAGCCAAGCAGAGTTTCAGATATATCTTCTGCTTTGAGGTTCTTCTTGCTGCAATCCGCCGCCAGCTTTTTTACTGCGCGAACTATATCGTCCCTTGCACCATAATTGACGGCTAATACCAAGTCAATTTTTTTGCCTTGCGCTGTGGCATTTTTAGCATTCGCCAGCTCTTGCTGCACATTTTGAGGAAGCGCTTCAAGCGAGCCTACAGTCTCTAAACGGATTCCATTATGCACCATGGCGCTGCATTGATCCACGAGATAGCTTTCTAGTAGAGCCATGATGCAGTCCACCTCATCTTTGGGGCGAAGCCAATTTTCTGTGGAAAAAGTGTAAAAGGTTAAGGTCTTGACACCCATTTCTGCGGCAGCCTTCACAATATTTAAAAGATTGTCGCCGCCCTGTTTATGCCCCAGCCCAGTGTCGAGCTCATGCATTTTTGCCCAGCGCCTATTGCCATCAGGAATGATGGCGATGTGTTGCGGAATGCGCTGCGGGTCCAATGCTGTCAGCTGTTGAGGGCTGAACAGAGGGGGGTGAGTCATTGCATCGCCTCGGTGGTGGAAAATAGCTCATCAAGTTGAAGCGTCTGCTCCCTTTCAGGTCCGACTGACAGCAAGGTGCAAGGTATGCCCAGCAGATTTTCCAAGAATTTAACATAGTCTAGCAGCTCTTTAGGGAGGGCGTCGAGATCTTTAATATGCTGAGTGGCGCATTGCCAGCCGGGCAGCATTTGATAGACAGGCTCTATATGCTCCCAGTCTTCAATGACAGTTGGAGGAAGGATTGTTTGCTCGCCTCGCATGCGGTAAGCTGTGCAGACCTGTATGGTCTCAAGCGGGTCAAGGATATCTAGCTTGGTAAGGGCAAAGCTTGTGCAGCCGTTCACCTGCACAGCTTTTCGGGCCAGAACGGCATCAAACCAGCCGCAGCGTCTTTTACGGCCTGTAGTGGTGCCGAATTCACGGGCAGCCTTATGATCCAAAAAGCAGCCGTCGTCCTTTTGTTCCGTTGGAAAAGGACCGTTGCCGACCCTTGTAAGGTAGCATTTAAAGATGCCAAGTACTGAATTGATTGCAGTAGGCCCAAGGCCCGCGCCAGCGCAAATTCCAGCTGCGACAGTATTCGAAGACGTAGCGTAAGGGTAAGTGCCGAAAGAAACATCCAAAAAAGTCCCCTGGGCCCCTTCCAATAGAATGTCTTCACCGGCTTTCCAGGCTTTATACAGGAGCTCATCTACCGGGCCGATGTAAGGGATGATCTTTTCGCGGTACATTTCGATTTCGGCGATGATTTGCTGAAAGTCCAGGGGAGGAAGCCCGTATACTCCCTCTAATTCCTGATTTTTAACCACCAAACTTTGTTCGATTAATTGATGCAGTCTAGGGCGATCTATAAGGTCGCCAATGCGTATGCCAATCCGATTGATCTTATCGGAATAACTTGGGCCAATTCCTCTGCCGGTTGTGCCGATGGCTAGCGCGCCTTTACGTTCTTCCGCCAAGCGGTCTTGCAGCTTGTGGAAAGGCATAATGATGTGGGCTTCAGGAGCTATCCAAATGCGATTATGTAATTGGATGCCTTTTTTTTGCAGCATCTCCCATTCGGCGGCCAGTACATGCAGGTCGATGACGGTGCCTGCACCTATGTAGCAAAGTGTGTGGCTTTGAAGTATTCCGGAAGGGGTAAGGTGAAGCTTGTATTCGGTATCGCCAATAATAATTGTATGCCCGGCATTATTACCGCCTTGGGCCCGTACGACGTGGCGGACGCGTTTGGCACAGGCGTCGATAATTTTCCCTTTGCCTTCATCGCCCCACTGTCCACCGACGACTACAACTGCTGTCATTTCTTGCTTCCTATTCGCTAGTTTTTAACACATCCATGAAAGCGCTTTGGGGGATATTGACTTTGCCAATTTCCTTCATGCGCTTTTTACCTTTTTTCTGCTTTTCCCAGAGCTTCCGTTTACGCGAAATATCGCCGCCGTAGCATTTGGCCGTCACGTTTTTGGTCAAGGCGCGGATGGTTTCACGCGCCACGATTTTGCCGCCAATGGCAGCTTGAATAGGCACTTTAAACAACTGTTGCGGGATGACCTCGGCAAGCTTTGCGCAAATGGCACGCCCTTTGCCTTCCGCTTTGGTCCTATGCACCAAGCAGGAAAAAGCATCGACCGGTTCTTCGTTGACGCGGATTTCTAATTTAATAATGTCGCTTTCTTCATAGCTGTCAAATTCATAGTCGAATGAGCCATAACCTCGCGTTGTCGACTTTAGCTTATCGTTAAAATCTGTAATAATCTCATTCAATGGCATCCGATAAGTGAGCATCAGCCTTTTTGCATCCAGGCTCTCTGTTTTCTGGGATTGCCCGCGCTTTTCCATTCCCAATGCCATGACAGCGCCCAGGTATTCAGTGGGCACAATAATGTGGCATTTTACCCAAGGCTCTTCAACCCAACTGATAACGGAAGGGTCGGGGTAGTGGGCGGGGTTGTCGACATCTTTAACTGAGCCGTCGTTAAGGGTGATTTTATACACTACGCTAGGCGCTGTAGTGATCACATCCAGATCAAACTCCCGCTGAATCCTTTCAAATACGATTTCCAGGTGCAAGAGGCCTAAGAAGCCGCAGCGGAAGCCAAATCCCAAAGCGGTGCTGCTCTCCTGCTCGATATGCAGGGCAGAATCGTTCAATTGCAATTTAACTAAAGCATCGCGCAACGCTTCAAAATCAGTAGAGTCGATCGGGTAAATCCCTGCAAATACCACAGGGCTGATGATACGGAAACCAGGCAGAGCTTCAGGAGCTGGCTGTTTCAGCAAGGTAATCGTGTCGCCGATCTTTACATCAGCTGTATTTTTGATGTTGGCGATCATATAGCCGACTTCGCCAGGCCTTAAAACCTCGCAAGGTTTTTCACTTGGGGTAAATATGCCTACTTCCAGCACTTCAAAGGATTTATTTGAAGCCATTAACTTAATTTGGGCCCCTTTTTTGATCTCGCCGCTGATAATGCGCAGATAAATCATGACGCCGCGATAAGTGTCGTAATGGGAGTCAAAAATCAGGCCGCGCAGGAAGTTGTCTTCCGGTTCTTTAGGCGGCGGGATTTTAGCAATAACCTCTTCGAGGATCCGGTCAATGCCGATACCTGATTTAGCCGAACAGCAAATAGCTTCTGAGGCATCTAAACCGATAGCTTCTTCGATTTGCTGCCGGACCCCTTCGATGTCTGCTGAAGGCAGATCAATTTTATTGATCACCGGCAAAATTTCCAGGTCTCGTTCAACAGCTAGGTGTACGTTGGCAAGCGTTTGCGCCTGAACCCCTTGGCCGGCATCGACGACCAGCAAAGCGCCTTCGCATGCGGAAAGGGAGCGTGAAACTTCGTAGGTGAAGTCGACGTGGCCGGGAGTGTCGATGAGGTTGATTTGGTAAATTTCACCATCTTCTGCCCGGTAATACATGGTGACGGGGTGCGCTTTAATCGTAATGCCCCGCTCGCGCTCAAGGTCCATGTCATCGAGTACCTGCGCCTGCATTTCACGGGCTTGGAGAGTGTTGGTAATTTCTAATAAACGGTCTGCAATGGTTGATTTTCCATGGTCAATATGGGCAATAATGGAAAAATTGCGGATTTTTTTGATATTATACTTAAACATTTACACCTTAAAACGGGGATTAGCAAATCAATATAGCAAGAATATTGAAATAAGGCAAAAAGGAAAGAAGTAAAGGTTCCTTACCATTTCCTTTTCATGCTTGTGCTTTCCTCTCTTTTAAAGTGCTTAAAATGGACAATGGACTTTAATAAAGCCATAATCTAAATAGCTGGCGCTTAGTTCATTGAGTCCATAAGGTCGATGGGGCCGTTAAAGTCCATTGTCCATTTAAGCGCCTAATTAGTAGTTAATTATAGCTTTTGCAGGATGCAGAGCAGCCGGCCTTTGGCGATGGCGATCTCAAAAGAGTTGCCGAGGGCGATGTTGGAGAGGCTCATAAAATGAGAGTCAAAGGTGTGGTTATTGAGCTCCCAGCGCAGGCCTTTGGTCGTGATGCCTTCGCAGGGACCAGCTATAGGAATAAGCGAAACAGTTTGTCCTGGGCAAGTTGTTACAGTTTGGCTGTTTTCCAGCAAAAATATGGTTTCATTTTGCGATTCAATTCGGATTGCCGGCAGCCGGTATAAGATATGCAGGTTGTATAGCAGATGATCGGTGCGCCCCTCTGTACAGCCGAATAGCCCGAGCTCTTGCGCTCCCCATTCCTTTGCAGCTTCAATAGCCAGCTCTAAATCAGTTTCATCTTTTTCTGTCGGGTAAGATCTTACAGGAACATCTTTAAAAGCAGCCAATGCTTGGCAATTCGCAGAGTCAAGGTCGCCGACAATAAGGTCAGGCCGCAATTCCATTGCTAAACAGTGATTGACGCCTCCATCAACGGCAATGATACGATCGTATTTCGCAATTTCTTTTAAGACAGCAGGGTAGTCGCGAATTACGCCATTAGCCACCAGGGCAACTTTTGGGTAAGTTAATTCCATAGTTTCAGCACTGCAATTGAAGCTTGCAAACAGCAGGAATAGGATTGCGGCCAAGATGACTCGAACATCCACCAAGTTGCCTTGACTAGAACCTGAATCTAGCGCGTCTACCAATTCCGCCATGGCCGCATTTGAAAATAATTAAAAGGAAAAAAGTGTGCCGATGGCAGGACTCGAACCAGCACTCTGTTGCCAGAAGTAGATTTTGAGTCTACCGCGTCTACCATTTCGCCACATCGGCACATAAACTTAACGGAAAATATACTGGATTGCCGCAATTAATACCAAACTATTCTTAAGAGCCTGTGAAAAAATAGAGATTCATCTCGCTTTTTGCGAAATTATCGCATCTTCCAAGATTTTATCCCCTCTCAAAACGGCACTAGAACGTTTTGGTCGGGGATAAAATTTGAAGTCTGCAGAGAATTTCATCAAAAATCGCCAGAATTCTAAATTTTTCACAGCCTCTACCAACGGAGAAAATTCTTTTGCGCGGCGTCCCAGCTAAAGGATACTTTTTCTTGAGTCTCCCAATCGTACCTTACTTGCAGGCTTATATAGGCAAAAGGATGGCGATTGTCCAAATTTCGCCCCTCGTGTTTTTGGTAGAGTTTTATGAAAATTTCCTTGTTGTACCACGGAGGCGTTGACACATTTGTTTTAGAGGTATCATAGCGCAAAAAATCGGTAAATGCCGGCTGCCCCTGATAACGGGCTTCCTGTCTATAGTAGGCCATGATCAATTCGATAATCCGCAATGGTTCCGCTTCCATTCCCTGCACATAAAAAGCAACTTCAGCCCCCACCATATGTTTTGAGCATCTGTCTTCGCGGTTTTGATCTACATAGTCATGGTGCTCCGGACAGCGGTGGCCGGAAGTAATTACAACCTTCTTGCCTGTAGCGATCTGCAGATAATTGAGGAGGTCGATCAATATCGGGTATACAAACTCTTTGCCTTCGCGCAAGGGCAGGCTGTGCCGGCTAGTGCCGCTGCAGTCGTAATAGCGCATCAGTCCATTCCCTTCCTGAGCTATCCGTACTGGGTTTAAAGCTGAACCGCGGCATCTAAAAAATTCTTTTGTGATCTTGGGAAAGTTAAGTTGATGGGAATTTTCCCATGGGTAGCGCACATTCTCTTGCCACTGCGGTTCTTGAAACACGTAGAGCTTATCCTCATGCTTGCGGGTAATGGCCTCTGGCCTGGCGATCCGTTTTTTCCGCATCTGCAAGGGTTCGGTTTGACAGCTGCCGAGATACAGCAGAAAAAAAATAGGGAGGAAAAAGGGAAAGGTTTTTGCAATTGCGCGCATTTAGAGTATACTTCCTTTGTTTCGCAAGAGGTATGTTATGCAATGGCTAAAAAACTATCAGCTATTTTTATTTGATTTA
Source organism: Verrucomicrobiota bacterium (assembly GCA_023428915.1). GTDB lineage: Bacteria > Chlamydiota > Chlamydiia > Chlamydiales > JAEYWL01 > JAEYWL01. Next base: position 41,003 of record JAEYWL010000062.1, on the reverse strand, counting down.
GACGGTCTCTTAGTCAATACAGAGCACCTTCATTACCAGGCATACCAAGCAATGTGCCGCAACCGCGGCTTTGAATTGCCCTGGAATATGGAAAAATACTGCACAGTGGCCCATTATCATGACGAATTAAAAAGGCATATTTATGCCGATATTCCGGCTCTTCAAGCGCAAGAACCGGATTGGAAAGTGCTTTACCAGGAAAAAAAACGCGCCTTTCTGGACCTGGTCAGCCAGGGCGGGGTGCAGCTAATGCCCGGCGTAGAACGGCTCCTTATTGAATTGCAGGCCCAAGGGATCAATAGGGCTGTCGTGACGCATTCAATGCAAGAGCTGGTTGATTCGATCCGCGAGAAACTTCCTGTATTAAATACCATTCCCCACTGGATTACACGAGAGCATTATACGAAAGCCAAGCCCAGCCCGGAATGTTACTTTGCAGCAGTGCGCATACTCAGCAAGCCAGGGGATCGAATTATTGGTTTTGAGGACACTCCGCGCGGCATGGCAGCTTTGTCGCAGGCGCCTGTCGATGCTGTCTGGATTTCAGATATTCCCTATCCGGAAATTCCGCAGTTTGTGGCCCTCGGCGCCCGCCACTTCAACAATTTTTTAGATGTTTTGGAGGGTGGTGAATAACCGGAATTCTTCCCTGAAGGAATGCTGCAGCGCTTCTTTATTTGAAGCGCGATTTAGTTCATAGGCTTCTTTGTAGGAAAACTGATTGCCGGCTAATCGCTCGCCCCAATCTTCTTTGCCATTGCTGCCAATACGGGAATAAAACGGGACAATCCCATATTCCTGGGTCATTAAGTCAGCTCGTACGCTACTTGCAGGCAAGATTTGCTTATCTTTTTCAAGTACGTTATAACATAGCGCATCATGCGCATGTATTTCGAAGCAAGCCGTATTAAGCATGAGGCAATTCTCCGCATGAAGGTGCTTGGCATGTACATTGACTAGTATGCTGTTGCGAACTGCGCCTTCTTCAATCCGGCTATTTATGAGCAAGTTAGAGTGCTCCAGCCCTTCTTTAGGCAGTTGAAAGAACTCCCTCATGCAAGCCCCTTCAAGGCTGTCATTCAAGAGCTTCATGTTGTTTAAATAGTAATGGGCAATATTGCCGTAATCCCACCAATAGCTATCCCCGCCAACGTCATGGGCGCCAAAAAAATGTTTGCCGGGATCATGTGCATGAATTTCGGCTAAGAATCGGGCTATTCGCTCATGGTGGCGCGAAGCTTGCTCTTCAGGCAAACCTTTTTTTGTCATGCTTGCAATATAAGCATCTTTATCAAGCGTTGCAGCCATCCATAGATAAGGGTCTATATCCATTCTCCCTTGGCGGTTATTTAGCTCGGATGAAAATGTCTTTAAAAGCAGCTCTAATGCCAGGTATGATATGGTGAAATGACCCAGACTTTTGCCTATGCCGCTTTCGATAGTTAGTTTTTTCTCGCCGACGAGCCGGTGAAAGTACTCAAAGTGCACTTTTTCTATCATCTGGGTTGCAGGCTTACCCTCATTGTTCTCAGGAGCGCCCATGGTCACCATGCCGTAGTTGTGCAGCTCTTTATGCTCCCACTCTTCCTTGCTGGCCGGGGGCGAGAAGATCGCAAAAATTTCCACATGGCTTTTGGGGGATCCTTGAGGCAGAGTTGCGGGAATGAATACCTGATCGCCCCAAAAAACAGACAGGCGGCCGCGGCCATATTCTGCATAGAGGGAGGTTTGCTTGATTACAGCTTCTAGTATTGTCAGCAGCTCTCCTTCAGCGGTAAGTACGGAAGGCAGGCGGATGGCTGATTTGTTGTTATACTCGCAAATAGTTAAAGGGGCGAGGCGCTGCCCATATCCCGAAGTGTGGTAAATGGCTACGCTCTTGCCCTTGCGGATCTCTTCATCGAGATTTATGCCAAGCGTTGTTTTTGCCAGTTCCCGGGCCTCTATGAATGCATAGAAAGTGCCCAGGCCATTGCCTGCACCGCCTTCCCAGTCTTCTAAAACAACCAATATTTTACAGGCGGGCTTGAGAAAATAATTGCGGGTTTTATTCAGCCGCTTCTGCCAAAACAATTGCTGCTGGGGAGAAGCTGTGGAAATGATCACAAAATCCATGCCCACCTCATTAGCGTGGAGGGCATGGATAGTTTTTACATGCTCAAGCATAATGCCTTATTCTGTTTGGATTGAAATAAACCGATAAGAGCTGCCCTGCTTTAGATAGATCAGCATCGGCCTGCCGCTTTCCACTCCGGCAATGGCATTATTAAACTGCTCGGGCGTTGTGATCTTTTGCTTGTTGATCTCTAAAATCAAACTGCCTTTTTTTATGCCGGCCAATTCCCCGAAGCTATTCGGAGATACTTTAGACACAAGAACACCCTTGTCGCTTTCATAGCCATATTTTTGGGCCGCTTCAGTTGTCAAGGATTCGACCTGAAGGCCAAGCTTATTGATGGAGCCGGCCGCAGCTGCCGTTAAACTATCGGGATGCTTGCCCACTTCAAGTTTCAAGGTCATAGGAGACTTGTTGCGCAAAATATCCAGGGTGATTTGCTGGCCTGGTTTCATGAAGGAAACGGCGTTGCGGAAGTGCGAGATGTTGTCTATGGCGGTTCCATTGTAGCGCAACAGGATGTCTCCCGGTAAAATGCCCGCTTTGTCTGCAGCCGAGTCGCGCGTCACCTCAGCCACCAATGCTCCTGAAGCATTTTCAAGGTCTAGGGCCTTGGCTAAATTGCGGTCGATTTTCTGCATAGCAATTCCTAAAAAGCCGCGAGTGACGGCTCCATCATGGATGAGCTGGTCGAGGATTTGGCCAGCCATATTGCTGGGGATGGCAAAACCGATGCCCATATACCCGCCAGTGCTGGTTGCAATGGCTGTCGGGACGCCAATCAGTTCTCCATCGAGGTTGACAAGGGCGCCGCCTGAATTGCCTTTATTGATGGAAGCATCGGTCTGGATAAAGTCTTCAAACTGGGCTAAACCGAGGTTGCTGCGGTCTTTAGCGCTTACGATGCCTGAAGTCATAGTGGCCTGCAAGCCCAAGGGGTTGCCAATCGCCAATACCCACTGCCCCACTTTAATGTCGTCGGAATTGCCGAGTTTAATGAAAGGGAGGTTTTCTGCCGGCACTTTAATTACAGCCAAATCGGTATTTTCATCCTGTCCGATCACCTTTCCGGTAAATTCCAGCCCGTCATTAGTGGTCACCAGAAGCTTATCGGCGTCTTTTACAATGTGGTTGTTGGTGAGGATATAGCCGTCGGGACTGATGATGACGCCGGAACCTTGTCCTACTATTTGGGGAGCAGCCCGTTCGCTGCGCTTATAGCCGAAAAATCGCTGCCAGAATTCATCGCCAAGCATGTCGATTTGTTCGCTGTCATCCAGGCTGGCTTTGGAAGAGTATTGAATTCTAACCGACACAACTGCAGGGATAACTTTTTCAGCCACGCTGGAAAAGTCGGGAAGCTGAACGATTTTAACTTCCTTTTTTTCTTCTGCATACAACATCGGTAAATAGATCACAGAAGCTGCAAACACCATTTTTGCAATCATAATAAGTAAACTACTTAAAATAAATCGCTTGTTCATTTTTCGTTACTCCTTTTCATGTTCCAAGTTTGCATCATAGGGATTAGGCCTACGGTTTTCAATAGACTTTTTTAGTCATCGTTTTGATAAATAGTTTCATTGCGTTTTGCACTTAAGATAGCATCTGCCAGGCTGGCGCGCAACTGCTCATCTTGCCGGCTACCGGAGAGTTTATTGAGGATTTTAATCGTCAAACGGCGGTACTCGCGCCCTAGAACAGGATTGATTTCGCGCTCTGAAATATGGCTCCAAAGATCTGTCATTAGATATCCGCTTGAGGCATATTCACCTGCATTGTAAAGGTTTTGCGCACTGTAGAATTCCAATATGCCCGGCTGTTCCTTACTGCCGCTTTGTTTAAGGGCCGCGGCCACAGCTTGAATTACAGTGTCTTTTGGCGCCGGCAGCTCGTTTTGCGCAGCGTAGTGCTCTGCAAATTCTAAACGGTAGGGGGTGTTCAGCCAAGTGTCGATCCGTTCACTCATTTTTGCGGTCTGGCTGCTTATGTTCTTAAAAAAGGGCATGCCGGGAAAGTAGGGCGCCATCACCCACATAGACCCCAAAAATAAGAGAACGCTATAGAGAAGGGTGCAAGTGATCACTTTGGTGCGCTGCCGCCGGATCATTTCAGGCTGCGCCGCTGCTCGCAGCACCGTGCGGATCCGCCGGGCCAGGCTATAATGGTGCCAATTAGGCTGCTCGTGAGTGCCGCCTGAAAGCAGCCCAATACGGTCTAAAGCCGATGCTAAAGGTTCAGCCGGCAAACCCAATTCCAGTACTGACAGGTCTGCTTGCCTTTCGAATAAGCGGGAAAAAAAGCCGAAGACAAAGCGAAAATAGAGCCCACCTATCACGACATAGGGCAGTACTATAAGCAGCGGCTGTAAAATATCAGTGTAGCTGGGAGTCGCGATCAGGTTTAATAGCTGGATATAGTTGGTAAGCGGCAAACCCATTAATTGCCAGAATAGCTCAAGAAGCACTATGAGTCCTAAGAATATCAATGGATAAAGCCATAGGTGGCGATGTTTGTTATGCCCGATTTCATGGGCTAAAATAGCCTCAACTTCTTCTTGCGGAAAAGTGTGCAGCAAATTCCTGGTGAACATCACATAGCGGTAATTGGGCAAAAGTCCAATAATTGCTGCCGTATAGCCGCCTTCCATAGCGCCCCAAACTTGCATCCCTCCATGCCTAAAATTGGCTTTCCGGCAAATGGCATCGAGCCGTTCTTTAAGAACACCCTCTTTTAATGGCGCACACTTCCAAATACTCGTCACTATGATGGGTAAAAATAGCATGCAAAGCAGCAGCAGCAGCAATAAGGCCAGAAACAACCCGGTGTTGAGCCAATTGGTATCGATATGGGGATTCGTGGGGATAATACCCACCAAATCTACCAGGAAGGCAAACAGCAGGAAAGGAAGTATAAAGGGGACAACTAAAATAAATTGCCGTTTTGCTTTTTTAACTCCCAATCGCCAGCCATAGACCAGTTGGGAAGTGGCGTGGTGCAGAAATAAAGCTATGAAATATAGGCTAAGATTTAAAATTCCCAAAACCAGCTGGGAAGAATTCTGCATAACAGAACCTGCAAGCCAGCGCGGGGAATTTAGATATAAATTGAAGCAGGTAAAAAAGATGAGCAATTCGATATTGGCGACGTATTCCATCCAGGCGGGGGCCGTTCTTCCCCTGGCGCGCCAGATAAGGTTTTGTAAAATAATCAGCAGCAGGACAGCGCCATAAAGGGCCATTCCTGCAGCAAAAGCTTCTTTAGGATAGTTTTCCCAAGTATTTTGGATCTGGTCAGGCGTTGAGCCAATAATCAGCAAAAGCAGAAGTAGAAAAAAGAGCCCGGTAAACAATGCAATCTCCTATGTGCATGTGCATACTAAATTTTTTGCTCTTTTCTCTAAAGAAAATCTAATTAGTGCCAAACCCTGGTAAAATTTTCTTCTTTACAAGGACGGTCGCTGCTTACATCAACTATCTGATAGGGGCGATGTTGCTCATCAAAACCCGCAAACTGCAACCCGCATGATTCGCGATATAGCATGTTATCCAGGGTTAGTTTACAAGGCAGACCCAGATCTGCTATCCTAAAGAGATCTTCTTGTATAATCATGTTTACACTTAGGTGTTCTGCGCGAAGTTTTTCGATAATCTTTATGACTTTGTTATAGTTGCCGATAGAACTAGCATCTCCACCTGTAATAAAAAATTCAATTGTTCCTTCTTTTGTTTTTTCGATTAAGGTTTTTAGAGTGTTTTTTAGCTCTTCCGGATTACAAAATACATGATGCAAGGCTGTGTGGGTAACAGTTTCGCCTTCAAACAGTCTGGCTAAAATCCCAATACAAGGCCCAATTTCTTTTGTATACAGAGGAGGCTGCTGGGTTACATCGACTACTTTGCCGGCATCCCAACCAACCATGGTATGAGTTTGAAAAGAAGGAATGGTAATGTTCTCAATGGGGACTACTTCCGTTATTTTTTTTCCCATAGCAGCCATTCTCTCTTCCGTTTTGAATGCAAGGGCGTCTTGAGTAAAAGCAGTAATCCAATGAGGTTCCTGGGGAGTTTTCGCATCTGGAGAATTTTCTTCGGTTACTGGGATATTAGGGCTGAAACCAACTGTTTCCATTATTAATCCTTATGTAAGTTTATTTGTTATTATTAATAATTATATTAATCAAATATAAATAGAATTTATAATAATTATAAAGGTTAATTATTGCAATGGAGGTTTTTATGGCACATCCTGGATTCCCTCCTTTTATGCCTGGAGTTCCCACGCCCCCAGCCTCTTCCCCGCCTGCTAAACCTCCTGTAGTTGAAGTCACACAATCCAAGCTGATAAAAATAGGCAACGAATATTATAGGGCTACGGTTATCGATGAAAGCGGCCATAGCAAAATGCTTAGCGAATTGACCCAAGACAAAATAGAAGGCCTGGTTGAAGTGGTGAAAGAAATCGTGAAGAGCACTACCCATTTTGATGAGATGCAAATTAATGCCGCAGGTTTTGAAGTAAAAAAAGGGGGGAAAATAAAATCTCAGGGGAAGCATGATGAGGCCCTGTCAAAAAAAATAGAGACAATTTTTACGACAGCGGCAGCTGCCCGCAATGTTTCAATGCCTAATTTTGACACACCCCTAGCAGAAAATCCTTCTTCTGTTGCACAGCTGACACATGTACAATCGCATACTATTGTTTCTCAACCACTTGCACAGCCTCTAACCGAACGTAACGAGCTAATACCTATGCAATTGCATATTCATCCCCGATCTTCCGCACCTGAACCTCATATTCATGCAGCAGTAATTTCAGAAAATCAAAATACTGATTCTTCAATGACTGTTTCTGCAGCTAAAACAATTCTCAGGGAGTTTATCAAAGCAAATCAGCCTTTATCGCAAACGTTACAGCCATTTTTGGATGGCATAGAGAAGGAACAGGCCGTTAAAGCTTCGATGACTCATGCCTATCAACCACCTATTCAAGAGGTGCGGGATGGGATAATGGCTCTGAAAGGCAGATATGATTTAGTAAAAAATGAAAATTTTCCAAGGGAGATTAAGACAGCTGTGGAAGTTTTGTATTCAGGAAGTGCTGTCAAGCAGGTTGAGGAACTTTCTGCTCTATTAATCCGGCATGGAGGCGATAAGAATAAGCATAGTTTTAAAGAGATCACAAACAGCTTGAGATCTGCGGCAGATATTCCTGCTCCGGAACTTTTGCAAAGCATCGAAGATATTCAACGAGGACTGCAAACCGAAGTTACTGCTATTTTGAATGAGCAGATACACCCGGAAGAAAAAGCGGCCAGAATTAAGGCTTTAGTTGCAACCAAGGGCAGCAAGCTGAAAGAATTAATCCCGCAAGAGCAGCGTGAAATCTACAAAACTTTGCCGCTCATCGATTCCAGCCTTAGTAGTGCCATAGGGAGGTTAGAAGACAACTTAAAATTCTTAAATGAAACTAGTAATACCGACCAAGTTTCTTTAGAGGAATTCTTAAAGGTCTTTAATACTATTGAACAGTTTATGGTGTTTAATGATTACGTTTCGGTTGCCAAACAATTTTTGGCAAACAAGAAACAAACGGGAATTACAGGCGAAGTTGCCCATTTCATTGAAAAATTGAAACGTTCATTTTCAAAACCTCCAAACGAGCTGGAAAGCAAAATCCTGTATAGGATGACAGCTCGCCTTGAGTCTGCAGTAAAGATCCAAGAAAACTTAAGCGGCGCCTAAATAGACAATAGGGACAGCATGGACTATAGGGACCATATAGACATAAGATATTATAGCTTAGTATGTTAAGCCTCTATGGTCCATGATGTCCCTATTGTCCATTTAAGCGCGCCTAATTCAGGCTTTTTTGAGATCGTTTCTATTTTACTTCTAATAATTCTTATTTATTAAATTAACATTACATAATTAATAAATTAATTTTATAATAATTATAGCAAGTAAATTTAAGGAGTGTAAAATGGCTAATGCAGATTTCTCCTCATTTTCTTCAGTGGCTCAACCTGCAGCTTCTCAAAATTTCCCTGCTGTGGAAGTGACTAACTCTGGCCTTATCCTGATCGGCAACGAACTATTTAAAGCGACGCTTATAGATGAAACAGGCAGCAAGCACGAACTTGGGCAGCAAGATAAGGCCAAAATGGCCGAATTAGTCGAAGTGGTAAAGGAAATTGTTAAGAATACAGCGCAATTTGATGAAGTCAATATCGACAGAACCGGATTTAATGGCAGGCAAGGGGAGAGGGAATTTACAGGGGACTTTATTGACACTTCTGTGCCTAAGGTAGCCGCCCTTTTTATTTCGCAGGGGCCTGAATCAGAATCTCCGCAATTGCCGCGCTTGCGCGATGAGGACTCTTTCAGCAGTGTGGAAGATAGCCATAGTGACACATCTAGTGTGGTTTCTGAAGAATTAGTCAGTTCAGGCCTGCATTCTGCAAGCCAGGCGCATTATATGCTAGTGCGCCAGGCCAGTGAAAATCCTAAATTCGCAACATTCTCAGAGTTGATCGAAGCTGAAAAACACGTAGATCGCCATCAGGAGCTCAGCGGCGCAGCTAAAGCCAATATTTCACAGTTGATCGAGCTCCGCCAGCAAATCAGCCAGAGCGGTGATGAAAGCACTAAAAAGGCTGCCGACGCTCTTTTTAATAACAGCATTGCTTCGCAGTTTGTAAATGCAGCCCACAGGTTGAATGGCTTAGCCGGACATCAAAGCGATGGGGAAGTCCTTAAAGAATTACTTTCAAGCACGCATTCTGTAGCCGATCTGCATGTGTTAAATACTTTGCTAATAAAATATGCCAAGCACAGCGAGGCCCATTCGGTTAAATACCTGATCAATACCGTAAGGGCAATCTTGGGGGTTATGGAAGAGAAATTTCCAGCTGCTAAGCAGTTGCTGGCTTCGGTAGCTCAGCTTTGGCATTTTCACAATGATACTTTCTCCAATCTTAAGCTCTTCAACAAGGAAATTGACCAGGCACATTTTCAAGGCATCTTTAATACACCTGCTAAACGGAAAGCCTTGCAAACTTACATGAACAGCGTGCTCATTTATTTGCACAACCATCAAGCCCTCTCCCTTGCAGAGCTTACCCGGAAAAAACAAGAGCTGTTGGATTTTCTTCCTGCCGAGAATTCCGTAAACCTTCCCTTTATAGAGGCTGTAAGGGTAATGGATAGCTGGGTGCGTACCCGCAGCACCTTAATTGAAACTAACGAAAAATTGGCGGGGATAAATCCGGATTTGACCCTTCCCATAAATTCTTTAGGGGTAAATGTTTCTTTAGAGCAGGAAAATCTTTTAGCCGACCTGTTAGATACCCTGCTGCATGCAGACAGTAAGAAGATCTCCTTGGACGAGCTGCATAAAGTTAAGATGGCGCTTGTCAAGGTTGCCGAAAACCAAAGGAAAGAACAACCGCAGGTAGCTGCCAAATTTCAGGCATTTGTCCATTTTCTAGATAATTTAGAGACGATATTTTCTCTATTGGAGAATGCTGCAATTAAACCATCGGAATTAGGCGGAGTGCAAGCTCCTTTACTCGACATAGGATTAACTTCCCAATTAGCCGACCATATAAGGCAAGTAGATCAGCAACTGCTTCAACCAGTGCCTTTATTTACGACAATTGAACAAGGATTTAAGTTTGAAGCTAATCCAGCTGCACAAAAAGTCATTTTTGAAATCAAAAAAGGGCTGATCAATGAGTTTATGGCAAATTTTCTAAAGCGCCGTCAGATCAATGTGCCGCAGGATGTTGTCTTTTCCTTGTTCAACAACGTATTCCAGTACGATAAAAAGTTCGATGAAGCAGACCTTCAGAGGATCTTTGGCGACAATGTTCATGCGTTGGCAGACTTAGCCGAAGAGCGTAAATTATCTGTGGAGGCAAGTTATGATCTCAAAAAGCTGTTCGGGATGCTGCACAATTATATCTTAGAAAACAGCTTGGAAGAATAAGGGGGGATCATGGGATTTGCAATAGGTAAAAATGACAATAATCCCTATTTGGGGCAGCAATCAGACTTGCAATCACCAAATGGGATAGAAAACAAAGTCATGGCTCCCGATTTCCAGCAAAATAACCAGCAAGCATTAGATATTTTAACCAAGCCGCAAGAAAATCCCCCTCTTCCTTTAGAAGGGGCGCGCGTGAATTCCAGCATACCTAATAATATAGTAAATCAATCTAAACGTGTTTGGGGAAAACAGGATAAATCGATAATAAATCACGAGTCAGCAGAGGAGACCTTAAGAAGGTTAACTAGCAAAGACACAGAACACTTGGAATTTAGCCGTTCAATAAAAAAAGCAGTTTTAAATTTTATAGATCATCTAAAAATTACTATTACGAATAAAGGCAAGGATATCTTGGCTGTTTTTTTTAGCCGGTCATCACAGAATGCCACAAAATTGCTCGATAACTCTTTGCTTATCAAAAAAGCTGCTAGAGGAACTAATGAAGCTCCTATACCCTTGAATTCTCCAGAAGCCAAGGAGCTCCAAGAAGTATTTGGAAAAAATTCTTTTATCCTAAATGAAATTGACTCCCCCCTGTATATAGAGCCGGATGATCCAAATGATCCTTACGACAATGCAGCAAGAAAGCAGGCATTATTATCTAATATAAAAGGTTTTTACTCCATTTCTCCTCCTTCAGCAAAAACTAAAGAAGAAAGGGAAGAGAAAACGCTCAAAGATTTAGTAGTCATTAATAATATTTGTCAAATCCCTAAAGGCTTAGAACTTATTAAGCAACTAGTAAGCGATATAAAAGAACATAAATCTGGATATAAACAAATTTTATCAGAATTAAAAGAGCAATTCAAGATTCCGGATCACCTTGAAGAAGTTTGCCAGAATGCTTTTAGCGAAGTTGGCAAGTTAAATAAAACATCAGTCAACAATTCAATCAAGGAGCAAGCCAATATTAATCAGCTTAACGGCTTCTTAGCTCTTAATGTCCTAGAGGATATTATGCAGCAGGGGATTTCAGATCAGTCTACTTGGAAAAACATAGACTGGTCTTTTCAAGCTCCTTTAATTATAGAAGATTTGAAAAAAGAATTACTTGATTATTCAGAGGTTAGTAAGCAATTAGTAATGGCAGTAAATTTAAATCTTACAGATGAAGGAGATTTTAAAAAGGAATTAGAAAAAATTAGAATCGAAGTAGAGAATTGCCTAAAAGAATATAAGTTTGATGATAATGCTTCAATAACAATTTTTGCTAGAGGTTTAATAAATTACTTAGCCTCTTAAACTAGGAGAGATTTTATGAATTCATTGCCTAGTAGCGGGGATTTTTCTGAAATCGTCGGGAAAGGGGAGTTTTCAGAATTTGTAAACACCGATATACCTGAGCAAGCATGCGATAGCGGCCCTTCTCGTATCTTTAATATGCGAAGAGCAGATGGCGTTGTTTTTCAAATTACCCTATATGCTCCAGCTAACACAGACATCGAAAAAGTTAAAGGGTTTATACAAAATCAACTGAGCTTGCTGGGACGTCCAAAAAAAGATGCGGTGTATCAGTTAAAGCCTAATCCCACTTTGAACCCGCCTGAAAAACAACCTAAAGAGATAAAAGCAATTACAGCGCGCGTAGTGGGCCCAGATAATGAGTATCTCTTCCCGGGTCTTGCCGTCTCGGATGCCAAACCTGCACGCGCCCCGAATTTTTCCAGGCCAAGTTCAGTCGCCATCCCTCCTTCCTTATTTGAAAATGTCCGTTCCACTCGTAATGAGGGCAGTTTGCAAGAGCATCAATATCGTCTGCCTGCTAAATCCCTTTCATTTATCGACACCCTTAAAATCCTCTTCACTGAAGTTTCCTTACGCATTAAGTGGCTAGGCACAAGCTGGAAGCAAAAAGATCAGGTCATTTTACGTGCAGCGGTATTGCTCAATAAGCCTGAATGCAAAGAACTTTTGGGAAGACAGCAGATAAAAAAACATATAGAAACGATGCTAGATCTTTACCCCGCTATCCTTTCAGGAAAAAAAGAACATATTCCAGCTTTTAAAGCAGCCTTTAGCCAGTTCCTTTCACCCATGCAGCGAGAGGATAAAAAAGCATTCTCCAATGCTACTTTTAATGAGCGGGATGCCAACTCTGTGTTTGCCGATATGTTTGTCAATGTAATTACCCAGGAAATACGCAATGAGGATAAAGGAGGAGTTTTTTCCAATGAGGATTGTATTGCCATTGGCAAGCATCTTGCAACGCATCCTAATGCAGAGTTAAATAGCCTTGCTTTGCAACGACTAATTACAGCTATTACTTCAGCCTCTAAAACCCCTCAATCAGCAGCGAAAGAAGAATTACAAAAGGCTATAGAGGAATGGCAAAGAGAAACTCGCATCCCAGTCCCTCAAGGACTGACAGTGTTAGGAGAGTAGAATTACTAAAAGGACAAGTTAATCGAAAAATCAAGCAATATTTTTGAAGTCCTTTTTGAGTCTTTCCAAGAGACTTCCTGGTGAAGTCAATAGGAGAAATTATGGAAGCATCCCCAATAAACATTAGTCCAAAAGCATTGCCTAATCAACCTGCACAACCAAAAAGGATTCAGCAAAGAGTAGAGCACAACGGCATAGACTATACTTTTTTGGGTGGTGCTGGTGGAGATAATACTGTGCAAAAATTCCTGGCTAAGGAAGGAGTGCAGGAGTTTTTAAGTGAAAATCTGAGCAAGGAAAACCCAGAGGCAAAAGTTTCCTTAAAAGAAGGAGTAGTTCACGTGCAGGTGGGAGAAGCGATAAAAACACTTGCCTTTCAAGCAGATAGCGGAGAAACAGATTCCTCTATTTCTCAAATCGTCGATTATTTGCAAAGTTTTGCTACCCTTGGTCCTTTAATTCTTAAGACCGTCCAGCCGCTAAAAACTATGGAAACAAAACCTGTGGCTGAGAGCGATAGAGTCGTCCTTACAAATCAGAAACCAGCAAAAAAGGCATATAATTGGGATAGCCTAGGCCCTATTGGCCGTTTTATTCGAAGGTCATTTGTCTCAAAAGAGCTTCGCGCTATTGACTATGGTAAATCCCTTAACGATTCACAGGTGAAGGGTTTAAATAATTTTTTTAATATACCAGGAAATTATCAGAAATTACAGGACAAAGCTGTTAAAGATAGCTTAACAGGGCTGCTTAAATATGGAAAAAAAGGCATTACCAGTCAAGATAGCCATAACTTCAATAAATATTATGAACATCTCAAAGGAACTTTACCAGAGCTTTTTACCGGGGCAAATGCCCCTCTTGCTCATCTAAACCCAAAGAATGGTTTAAATGTTATCGATCAAAAAAGGCAGCCCTTAGTCTCCTTAGTTCGGGCGCATGAAGTTCCGAGAGAAAATACTATGATTGAAACATTTATTCAAAAAACAAAAAGCTCATTTATAGATATTCAGAAGGTGCATCATTTTGATGACAATGGATTAAAAAATTTAGTGTTAGATCTTGTCGATCAAAGAGAATCGGAAAACCGTTTAGCAAAAGGTTTAGGATTGGATTTAAATGACTTAGATATCAGGAATAAGTTTGAAAATAACATTGGGATTTTGACCAGCTTTAATGAAGAAAATAACTTAAAAGAAAAAAATTACGATGTAAAACTTGTTTTGAATGTGATCAGTGTCATTCAAGAAGTCAATACAGATAATTTGTTTTCACAAGAGCAGGTGCATAAACTTGTGCAGTTTTTCTTAGCAAACCCCGATTTACTCCCTTTATTTAAACAAATGGTGAAAGGAGGAGAGGGTCTTTCTATGAAAGACGCTATTAATGTTTCGGAGGGTTATGTTGCTATTATTAAAAAAGAAGGCGATTTTAACCTATTTGGTGCAGAGGGGCCTCTTGTAGCTTTTTCTGAGAGTAGAGGTTATAAAAAAATGCGTGAAGGGCTTTTAATGCTGCAAGCTTCAGATGCTCGCCTTGATATTGCTCAAATAGGAAAAAAACTAATGAGGGACCCTAAAGCACAGCGGGCCTTTAATGAGTACATGACGTCTATAACGTATTTAAAAAATCCAAATGCCAATGTAATAAAAAATGTAAATACCAAGTTAGAAAGCATGCTTTCATTGCTTGACCCAGATTCAAAAAAAATCTTAGAAGATTACCACCGAGCGGTTAAAACAAAAATGGAAGAAAAAACTAAAGCCGACGAAAAAGTAATTAGTGATGGCACGGCGGCTGTTGAAAAATTTGGTCAACTTGTATCTAAATTTGCGACACCCGAAATAAAAGAAGCGATAAAAAAAGAAAGTTTTAACGAAATTTTTAGGTCTTCGCCTAACATCGCAGAAAACTTTGCTAAGTATCAAGAGGCAGTCTCTAAAGAAGATATGCAGCAAGTAGCAATAGCCTTAGTTGACATGGCAGTTAATCTTAATAATTCAGGGTTGCAAAATAGTGAATCTGGAAAAGCTGTTGATGCCTTTATTGAAAAGGCTTTTACTGCTTTAAAACAAGAGGCTGATTTACAATCAAAGGACCTGATAGTGGGCAAATTGGGCTCTCCATTCTTGGCGCCAGCCTTTAATTCCCCTGAAGAGCTTCAGAAATTAATTAGATGTGTGGAAATGGATAGTGTATTTGCCATAGTGCTTGATGATTTTTTAAATGAATTGGCTAATACAGAGCAGCAAATAGTAAACATGTATGCCTCCGGCACATTTGTAGACATGCGTCCACCTGCATCTTTAGAGGAACGAGCCCAAAGGGTTGCCACGTATTTTGCAAATTTTAACCCGGATGATTCTGATGCCATGAGAGCAAGCAAGGATTTTTCTGTAAACGCTATACTGTTAAGTTATCAGGAAAACTTTCAAGCCATTACAGACTCTATGCAGACAGCACTTTTAAACAATACTCCTCCTCAGGAGCTTAAGGCTGAATTTGGAAAGTTATTGACTCTGACTAAGGAGCAAACTGGTGTAACTTTAACTTCTGAAGGGCCAATAGACAGGCATTTCAATAATGTACTTAACCCTGAATTGATAGATGAGCATGGTTTTATGAAAGCTGCTTCGGGGGGATTCAGTTATAAAAGCGAATGGATTGAAACCTCAAACGGGAATCAAACAGAGCGTTTACGTCCTTTTGTAAATGGAAAAAGGCATGTGGAATTATCGAAAAATAACAAAAAAATCAATTTTGACATTGATCTTGATTTAAGTTTTATTTCTGAACCCTCAGTTGGAAAGACGCACGTTGCTATAGCTTTTGTTGAAGACTATATGACGAGTCAATTAAAAGCGAGTGGAGCAACAGTCTCTGTGGAAACGTTAAAAAATACCCTAAAAGTGTTTTCGGATGAAGAGTTTAATAAATTAGAGCAAGCAGCAAAAAAATTTGTTGAGCAATCTATTGATAATTACAATCGTGCGATATTTGCTTTAAATCACCCAGATATAAGTGTGCCAGGAGCAAAGTTAGAAGATCTTGAACCAAGACAACAAGCCGCCTAGAATTTATGCAGATGATCACGATCCTCATGCGCAGTAAAAATAGTGAGGCGACGATAAGACAGGCGTTGGAAGCGCTGCAGCAGCAAACCTTGCGCGATTACCGGCTCCTGCTGATCGATTCTAGTTCGACTGACAGGACGCGGGAGATTGCCGCCGGTTTTGGGGCTGTCATTATAACGATTCCCGCTCAGGCTTATTTTCCGGGTAAAGTATTGAATGAGGCCCTGCGCGGTGTAGAAAGCGGGGTTGTAATTTTTTTGAACTCCGACACGGTTTTGAACCATCCTGAAGCTTTAGAAAACCTCTTGAAGCCCTTTGAAGATCCTGATGTAGCAGCTGCCTACGCGCGGCAGCTGCCCCGGGCAGACGCCGAGCCCTGGGTGCGCAAAGACTATGCGGCTTCATTTCCTGCCGGAGAGGCTCCCGCTTGGATGGAATGGTCGCTGCCATTGGCTGCCATGCGCCTCTCTGTTTGGCGGCAGCGCCCTTTTTATGAACTTGCCTGGGCTTCAGAAGATACCGAATGGGGGCATTGGGCCAGGCAAACGGGGCGGCGCATTGTGTACGTGCCGGAAGCGCAGGCTATTCATTCGCATAATTATACTTTCAAGCAATTGTATGGCAGAAAGTTTGTAGAGGGCGAAGCTGACGCCTTTATCTACAGGAAGCCGGTCAGTTTTTGGCATATTTGCCGGCGCATAGCCGGTTCCACTTTTTCCGATCTATGCTATTACATTAAACATAAAGAATGGCGCGGCATCTGGTTGCTTCCATTTCGCCGCATCGTCTATTATTGGGCTTATTATCGCGGCCATAAGTGGGGGGAGCTGCGCATTGCCAGAGGCGATGCTGATGCTTCCAAGGGCCAGCAAGAGGTATTAAGCCGTTATGAACCCTAAGCTATCAATTCCCGTTATAGACCTGCATTGCGACTTATTGCTCTATTTGCAGCGCGATCCTAACCGGACGCCTCTTGACCTGCAGTCCCGTTGTGCTTTGCCGCAGCACCAAGCCGGAGGGGTGAAATTGCAAGTCATGGCACATTTCACAACCACAGGAGAGGAATCAGTGCGCCGCGGCGCTGCCCAGCTGGCCTGTTATCAAAAAATTCTCCAGAAATATGCTGAGCACTATGAAGCGCTTACCAGCAGGTGGCAATTAGAGTCTTTATTTGAACAGCCTAAAATACGCTTGCTTTGGGCGGTAGAAAACGCCTCCTTGTTTTGGTTAGAGCATGAGCCGTTCAGCCAGGGAATGGAAAGGCTGGAGCTGGCAATAAGGCAGCAGGAACGCCCCCTTTATATCGGTTTGACCTGGAATGAGGAAAACCGTTTTGGCGGGGGAGTCCATAGTAAAACAGGACTTAAGCCGGATGGCTGTAAGCTGCTCGACTATCTGGATGCACGAGGGATTGCCGTTGATTTAAGCCATGCTTCCGACGAGCTGGCCGGCGAGCTGTTATCTTATATCGACAGGCGGCAGCTGCAGATTCCCGTCATGGCCAGCCACTCCAACTTTCGCCAGGCAGCAGACGTGCCGCGCAATATGCCGGACTGCTTGGTGAGGGAATTGCTTGAACACAGGGGGCTTATCGGCCTCAATTTTATCCGCTCTTTTGTAGGCCCTCAAGGCATTGACTCTTTTCTCAGGCATGTGGCCCATGGCTTAACTATGCGGGCCCATGAACACCTAAGCTTCGGGGCTGATTTTTTCTACGAGCCTGATTTGCCGCCTGAATCGCAGCGGCATGGGCCATTTTTCAGCGAAGACCTCAAGGATGCCAGCGTTTATCCCGCTCTTTTAGGCGTCATGCAGCAAAAACTTAAGCTGCCCGAGGCCCAGCTGCGTAAAATCGCCAATGGCAATGCGCTGGCCTTCCTCCACCGCCATTATTTTGCCCAGCTTCCTCGTTGATTTCTGTCGCCGTGTTCACGGCTCAAATCTTTGTGCAATTCTTACCCCAAGCTGCGCTCAGTCGCAGAGCTCCTTCGCTTGCATGGGGCTACATGCTGTACCGGCTTCGCCGGTTTTCCGGGCACGAGTGTGAAAAAATATGGATATAAAACTGCGTTTTGAGTTTATTTGCATGAGCTTCAAGATTCTAAGGTTATTAATAGAGCCGCGATAAGCGGCGGAAGCATGTAGCCACAGGCGTGAGCCTGTGGTATAGTAAAAAAACATTTGCAAGCTGCGTAGCTGCGACAGGAAAAGATTTATGAGCACATTCACCAAACTGACATATCATGTGGTATTTAGCACAAAATATCGTCATCCATTAATTCAACCTGCGTTGCAAAAAAAACTCTATGAATATATTGGAGGAATTATTCGTGCACAAAATGGCTATCTTATGGAAATTGGTGGGGTTGAGGATCATGTTCATTTGTTAGTAAACCTATCTCCTACAAAAGCTATTTCAGATTCAATTAGAGAAATCAAAGCCAATGCATCGAAATGGAGCAATGGGTTGTTGGGTCAAAAGAGTCGATTTGAATGGCAAAAAGGATATGGAGCATTTTCAGTCAGCTATTCTCAAATAGAATTAGTTCGTCATTACATTCAAAATCAACAGGAGCATCATCAAACCAGGACATTTGAGGAAGAGTATATTAAATTTCTAGAGTTACATGACATCAACTTTGAACGCCGATATCTATTTGAAGCTGAACATTACGGCTAATTCTGTCGCCGTGTTCACGGCTCAAATCTTGTGCAATTCTTACCCCAAGCTGCGCTCAGTCGCAGAGCTCCTTCGCTTGGATGGGGGTACATGCTGTACCGGCTTCGCCGGTATTTCGGGCACGGGCAAGGGATGGGAATGAGGGAAGAGTCTGTTAGGATTGCAATAATGGAGGGGATCGGCTAGCATAGACCTGGACTGCTATCTTATAATAGCTGATTAATTTAAAGAGGATTTCGTTTGGAGCAGATTGGATCAACATACCGCAATTTTAAAATCATAAAAGCTTTACCGATCATTGAACTGCAAAGCTTTCTGGTGGAACTCATTCATGAGCCGACAGGTGCGCGTGTCCTGCACATAGCTAATGAAGACCCTGAGAACCTTTTCTGTTTGTCGCTGCAGACTTTGCCGGAAAGTTCCAACGGGGTGGCCCACATTTTAGAACATACGGTGTTGTGCGGCTCTAAGAAATTTCCGGTCAAAGATCCTTTTTTTGCCATGAACCGGCGCAGTTTAAATACCTTCATGAACGCCTTGACCGGTTCCGACTTTACCTGCTACCCGGCCTCGTCGCAAGTGCCGAAAGATTTTTATAACTTGCTCGAGGTTTACCTCGATGCTGTGTTCCATCCTTTGCTCAATGAGCTCAGTTTTATGCAGGAAGGCTGGCGCCTGGAGTACACTAATCCGTCAGATCCCAATTCGCCCCTGGAATATAAGGGAATAGTGTTCAATGAAATGAAAGGGGTGATGGCTTCAGGGACTTCCAGATTAAATGAGGCGATCAATCAGCAGCTATTTCCCGATCTGACTTATGGGCACAATTCCGGCGGCGAACCCAGGGTCATTCCTGCCCTGAGCTATGAAGAGCTGAAAGCCTTTCATGCAAAATTCTACCATCCCAGCCGCTGCCTGTTTTTCTTCTATGGAAATCTGCCTATTAGGGGGCACCTGGATTTTATTTCTGAACATTTATTGGATCATGTTGAGGCAGTGCCTGCCTTGCCTGCCATCCCTTTGCAAAAAAGGTTTATTGCGCCGGTCTATCGCGAGCTTACTTACCCGATTTCTCCTGAAGAAGATCCTGCCAGTAAAACGATGGTCGCGTTTGCCTGGCTCACCTGCCATATTTTAGAGCAGCTTGAACTGCTGGCTATAAATGTGATCGAAATTGCTTTGATGGACACCGATGCCTCCCCTTTAAAAAAAGCCCTGCTGAAATCGGGATTATGCAAGCAAACTTACAGCTATCTGGAAGCCGAAATTAGCGAAGTGCCCTTTGTGATTGTGGCAAAAGGGTGTGAACCGGAAGATGGCAATGCCCTGGAGGCTGTGATCAAGAATACTTTGCGCCAGGTCGTTGAAGAAGGTATCCCAAAGCAGCTTATCGATAATGCGATGCACCAGCTGGAATTCTATCGCAGTGAAATTACAGGGGATAGCTCCCCTTTCGGCTTGTCATTATTTATGCGTTCCTGCCTGTTGAAGCAGCATGGCGGCATGCCTGAAGATGGATTGATGATCCATACCCACTTTGAGCAGCTGCGCATCCAATTGCGGGAAGACCCCCGCTTCTTGGAGGGGTTGATAGTGAAGCATCTGCTGGAAAACCAGCATTTTGTACGCATAGTCATGAAGCCTGATCCAACATTGGACGCAAAAGAGTTGGCAGAAGAAAAGGCTATTGTCGAACAATTGCAGAAGACTTTAACTCCCGGGCAAGTGGAAGCCATCCTGCATAAAAGTGCAGAGCTGGCAGAGTTCCAGGCAAAGCAAAGCGAAGAAAATGTCGATGTATTGCCGACAGTGACTTTGGCGGATGTGCCTAAGAAGAGCCGCCATTATCTGCTTGCAACTGAGAAAAAGGGCAATTTAGAAGTATTCCAGCACAGCTGCTTTACCAATGAAATCATTTATGCCGATCTTGTTTTCCCGATGCCTTCCATAAAGGCGGAAGATCTTCCTTATGCGCGGCTTTTTTCCAATTTATTGCCGCAGGTGGGCTGCAGCGGGCGCGATTATAGTGCCAACCTTGAATATATGCATGGCAATACAGGCGGGATAGGGGCGGCGTTAAGCTTAAACCTTCAGGCGTCCAATCATGAGCAATATGCTCCGGCATTTCATTTAAAAGGCAAAGCTTTGCATCGCAAAGCCAGCCATCTCTTTAAGCTGCTCAAAGAGATGTCAGAAGCCCCTGACTTCACTGACGTGCCGCGCTTAAAAGAGATTCTGCTCAAGCACTATACCGGCTTGCAAAGCGGCCTTAACCAGAATGCGCTGCGCTATGCGATCAATCTCTCATCTTCCGGCTTGAGTCAGCCCGGCATGATTGCCAACGCTTGGTATGGCCTGCAGTATTTTTGGAAGGTGCGGGAAATTGCGCTCAATTTTGAAGAGCATGTCGACCGGTTAACGGCTAAGCTGCAGCAAATGCAAAAAATGCTGCTTTGCAATGAGGGTGCGCATTTAGTGCTAACTTGCGAAAGGCCGATGTACGATCGGCTGGTTGCAGAGCGGTTTTACGGGCTGCAAGAGCTAAGAGCCAATGCGTATGAGCCCTGGAAAGCAAATTATGAGCCGGCCCCTTTAGCCCCTCAAGGAAGAATTATTTCTTCCCCGGTTTCCTTTATTGGAAAAGTGTTTAGCACCATTTCTTATGCCCATCCCGATGCCCCTGCGCTGGCTGTTGCTGCTCATTTATTTGATAACCTGATTTTGCATACCCGTATTCGGGAGCAGGGCGGAGCCTACGGCGGCGGGGCTTCTAATAATGCCATGGCGGGCACTTTTTATTTTTATTCTTACCGCGACCCCAACATTTCCGCAACCCTTAAAGCCTTTGACGAAGCCGTAAAGACCGTTGTTGAAGGAGGCTTTGACGATGAGGACCTTCAAGAAGCTAAGCTGGAGATGATTCAGGGCATGGATTCACCGGTGGCGCCGGGAAGCCGCGGCGATCTGGCCTATGGCTGGTGGCGGGAAGGCAGGACAATAGAAAACCGCCAAGCCTTCCGTGATCGGTTATTGGCCCTGACCAGCCAGGAAGTAAAAGAGGCGGTAATGAAGCATATCGTCGGCAATATTTCAACAGGCGTGCCTATTGTGTTTGCCGGTAAAGAATTATTGGAAAAAGAAAACCCGCTCCTGGGACTTCAGGGGTACCCCTCGTTAAATTTGGAGATTGTTTAGCGTTTTTTTCGCTAATTATTTATAATCAACGGCATGAAAAGAATTCAATTACTCCCCAACGTATTAACTGCATTCGGCCTCACTTGCGGCCTGCTTGCAATTTTTAAACTGAATATGACTGAGGTTGGCGAAGCCAACCAGTCTGTGCTTTATGTCACTGCCGGCTTATTATTGCTGGCCGGAATTTTCGACTTGCTCGACGGGGCTGTGGCCCGGGCCTTTAATGCAGAAAGCGAATTCGGCGGCCTTTTCGATTCCCTGGCGGACGGTATTACCTTTGGAGTGGCGCCTTCGGTAATTATCTTGAAAAGTCTTTCGGTTGCCCCCGGCACCATTTACTCTTTTTTAATCACGACAGCTTGCCTTGTGTATACGGTTTGCGGAGTGTTGCGCCTGGTGCGCTTCAATGTGATGGCCTTGCATGCCAAACAAAACGTTGAGTTGGAGCAAGCCAACCAGAAAAATTTTACCGGGCTGCCTATTCCAGCAGCAGCTGCTGCTGCCGTGTCTTTAAATATGTTTTTGGTCAGCAATGATTTTACCAAATTCATTCAACTCAGCGACCATGATCGCGCCTTAGTGCTATTCGTCGCCCTAATGCTGATCGGCTATTTCATGATTAGCCGCTGGAAATTCCCCAGCCTCAAACGCATGCAGTTTCGCGTCGCCACTTTCCAAGTTGTTTTAATTACGGTTATTGTGGCCGTATTTATTTTTTACGGCATCCTGCACCACTTCTCTTCAGTCTTTTTTGCTATTTCCTGGGCCTATGTCATTTTGGCCTGGTGCTTGTCGCTATTCCGGGTCATTGCCGGCCGACGCACTAAGGCGCTCGAAGATTTCGAGCCAGAGCCAGATGATGAGCTTTTATAAATATAACTTTTAGTTCTGTAATAGCATTGCATTTATTTTTTTGATTATCATAATATCCTTATGAATCTTAATAATAAATAATATTACATTAACAATTAAATTTTACTTGGAGAGTAAGTGGATTCTGTAAATAACCGTAGTCAAGATATTGGTCTGTGGTCAAGCCTGCTGCCTTCTCAAAATCGCGAAGAAGCCAAAGAATTAATTCATTTAAACAAAAATATTGCAAGCAGTCTTGAACAAGAATGCGAGGCCATAGCAAGAACGAGAGCTCTGATTGTCAGTCTTCATCCAGAATTACGTGCAAATTTCGACCAGCATATTTCAAAACTTAAAGAGATAGTGCGGCAGGTTTCTATTAATGAAACTAAAATCGGCTCGCTATCTATTTCGATTGCGCAAAACGCAAATTCCAATACTGTCCAAAGTCCAGCTTTTACTAATACGGCCTCAACTGTCAGCGTCGGCAGCCCCTCCTCTAGGGCTTCAGCGGGTAAAAAAGCATCTGGCTCCTATCTTCGCATTATGCTTCAGGGTGTTGAACATAACAATGGTAAGCTAGACCGTTTAAAAATAAACTTTTATAATGAGCTATATTATTATCAGGTTATTTCTCCAACTGCAGTGAAGTTTCCACCTAATTGCAGCCGCTTCAATATTTACTGCTCTCATTTAATGCCAACTGCTCGGATTGAAGGTATTTTTAATATAGATTATAAGTTCCATCTTTTACAAGTAACTTACAAAGATAATAGTATAGTTTACTTAGAACGCTCCGATAAAAATGCTGAAAATTCAACTCCAGAAAGGATTGGCGCATCGGGAAATTCAAGCAGCTCATCCTCTTTAACTACTTCTACAACCAAGAGCACAGAACAAGTTAATAAGGTTGGAGAAAAACGCACAACAGGGGAAGGGCAAAATCCAAATGAGGCCGGGCCTGCTAAACGCCTTAAAAAAGAAACCGTGGCAATCGATTAGTTCCTATTTTCTGAAGACCAGCCAGCTGACTAGCAGGATGGTCATCCAGGTTATGAAGGCGGAAAAAATAGTGTCTGAGAGGTAGTGGCCCCCTTGGGCCAGGCGGGTTAGGGAAAGCAGGATGCCGAAGCCCAAGCCTGTTATTAGGCCGAATAGCTTTAAGGCACGATTGCGGTAATAGTCGCCAATGGGAATAAAGACCAGGAAGTAAAAGCCCATCATGGCATGCCCTGAAGGGAAGGATTTAAGCCCCTCGGTAGTTTGAATGCTGGGATAGGTGTAAAATGGGGTATAGGGATAATTGCCGCCGAAATCGATTGTCTGTTTGGGACGGGGCCTATGCCAATGTTCTTTGAGCAACGCGGCGGAAATAAGCCCGGCCCCAATGGCTAGCGTAAGAGCCAGCGTCAGGCCAGCTTTGCGGTAATGCTTTAAAGTGCGAAAAATAAAAGAGCCGAGGAATAAAAGGAAGCCGCCAAAACCTGTTGCCAGGCCGGGCCATTCTCCATAAGTATATAGAAAAGGAAATAGGGGAAATTGGGCAGGAAAGGGGTGCTCGGCGCTGCCATAAAAAAAGCGGCTGATGGCCAAATCCAAAGCAGGAGTGAAGGGCGCTATGCAAAGTAGGGCAAGCAATGGCACCAGCCATGGCCAATGACGTGTAATGTAGTTGTGCATGAAATAACTCTATCCTGACTGATAGCTCAAGCTGCCCGGCTTGTTCTTGTTGCGCAAAGGGGCTTCACCTAAGAACCACTTTGCTGCAGACACTGCGGCATAAAATAGCGGGATGTTGCAAATCGCAAAGCCCATTTTAAAGAGGTAGCAGACAAGGCTAATTTGAATGACTAGGTTCAGTTCCAGTTTGAGGCCGCAATAGAGCAGAAGCACATTGACGATAAGGGTGTCGGTTAATTGGGAAATTAAGGTAGACCCGCCATTGCGCAGCCAGAGGTGTTTGTTTTTAGTCACTTCTTTCAAAAAGCCAAACAAGTTAATGTCTAGCAACTGGGAAGCGCCATAGGCCGCCAGTGAACTTAGAACGGCAATTCCGTTTAATCCGAATATAGTTTCAAAGGCTTTTTGTTGTGCAGCAGCATCGCCCAAATGGTAAGGATTGTAGGCAAATACCCAATCAGGGTGGGCTGGCATATTTAAAGCTAAAAGCACAATACCATGAGCGACAAGACTGGCGCCAAAACCTAAATACACCATGAATTTTGCTTTGGCCGAGCCGTAAATTTCTGTAACTAAGTCGCCCAGTAAAAAAGTTAAAGGATAGGTCAACAGCCCGCAAGGAATAGCGTAAGGGGTCAGCCAAGGCACGCTTACCATTTTGACAGTAATTAAATTTGAGAGGATCACAATTACTGTAAATAGGGTCACACAAACCAGATAGAGTGCTTCTCTGCGATTGTTGCTGTTATAGGTAACGTACATAGATTCCTATTTTTTCTTTTACCATATTATTTTTATTTTGGAGAATTTTAGCAAGAGTAATTATAGGTTGAGAGCATTATGCAAAAATATTATATAGAAACATTTTCTTTATATAATCTTTAAAAAAATTAAGTAAAATAAGCTAAGTTTAATAAAAAATAGGGGAATAAATGAACAGTAATATAAGAGCAACAAATCCAATTTTAGGCGATAATGTATATATTGGATCAAATCAACATACTTGGATAAACAACCTATTCGCTTCCGAAGAAACGAAAAAAAAAGCTAAAGAGTTAGACGAAAGTGTTAATAAAGTTATGGACAAAATCAAAGAAGCGGCAGTAGAGCTGAATAGTTCATCAGGCACTGAAAATTGCAGAGCTCTTATTTCAATTGCGATTCTTGAAGCAAACAAGATTAAACTAGAATTGAAATTGTTATGTAATTCTTTTATACAAAATGCCAATACGGCCCATCCACCTTTTGTAGCCAATGGCTCTATGGCTCCAATGCCATCTCCCACTTTTTTTAACCCAAGTAGCCCCATTCGTCCCCATAATCCCGGGAATACAACCTCTGCTAGTAGTAGGACAACGGCTGCTAATCCTGCAAGCTGGCCTGCAAATTCCTTGCCTCAACGAGCTCCTCTTGGTAATTTACAGTTTCCACCGGCTGCCCCCCGCCCTTTACCCTATGCTCCTATTAGAGTGTCTCCACCCCAAGGCGGTTATGTCGGTCAGGTAAATAGTGCGCCAGCAAGACCACCATTTAACCCATCTATCCCTTTTATGGGACCCGCAGTCCCATTTCAAGCTAAAGCAACTCCTCCAACTCCTCAATCTTCAGCTGGCAAGCAGGCTGCACCTACTACGACTACTTCTAGTAGCTCCTCTTCAGCGCAAGCCGCTTCTTCTGGCGGCAAGAAGCGCAAAGCAGTAGCAAACGAAAGAACAACAACAACAGAGGGAACAAGAAGATCAGAGCGTACAAAAGGAGTGAGAAAGAGTTATAATCCAGCTGATTCCGATTCAGACTATGAGCCTTCAAAAAAATCTGCAGAATCTGCCAAGCGCCGAAAACAATAATTCGTTCAATATTCTGCGAAATATTGCAACCTTGATAAGCCCAAGGTTGCAATATTTTATCATTTAAAAATCAATTTTATATTCTATTTAACAGTTATTGGATTTGCAGATCTTTATGCGATCTAAAGAAAGATAGGTATGTTATTTAATAGACGTCTTGCATAATTCATTTCCTTGTCCGTGCCCTGATTAACGTTTTTGAGCCATCTTAATCAGCATAGAAACTATCCTTCAAGGAAATGAATTATGCAAGACGTTTATTGATCGGGTTGTTCTTGCAGGAGTTCTTCTTTTTGGATGGCTCGAGGAAAGGTGTCGATGGGCTCAAGCTCTGGAAGGTCCTTGTCGATGGCGCAAGCGTCCTTGAGCTTGCGCGCAGTTACAAGGATGCGGCTTTCGAGGGAACCTACGGCTTTGTTGTAGGAGTCGACTGTTTTTTCCAGGCTTTTCTTAATGTCGCCGAAGTAGGCGCCAATTTTAAACAGCCTTTCGTAGAGGTCTTTGCCCAGCGCGCTGATTTTCTGGGCATTTTCCGCTATCTTTTCCTGGTTCCAGCCATAAGCCACAGCTCGCAGCAAGGCAATCAGGGTTGTGGGAGTAGCTAAAATGACCCGTTGCTCCACGCCATACTCGATCAATGAGGGGTCGTGTTCAAGTGCTGCGCTGTAGAAGGTTTCGCTGGGGAGGAAAAGCAGCACAAATTCAGGGGCGGCTTCGAACTGCTCCCAATAAGCTTTTGAGGCTAATTGTGTGATATGTGTTTTAACCTGGCGGGCGTGGTCTTTCAATCTGTTTTGGCGCGTCTCTTCGTCAGCGGCTTCATAAGCGTCAAGATAGGCTTGCAGAGGTGTTTTGGAATCGACTACAATATTTTTGCCGCCGGGCAGGTTGACGAGCATGTCGGGACGCAGCCGTTTGTCTTCATTCGAACTTGTGGCTTGCTGCACAAAATCGCAGTGTTCGAGCATGCCGGCAATCTCAACCACGCGGCGCAATTGCATTTCTCCCCAGCGGCCTCGCACATTGGGCACCCGAAGCGCTTTGACGAGATTAGAGGTTTCCCCTTCTAAACGGTGGTGGGCTTCAGCCAAGTGTTTAATCTGTTCGGCAAAGCTGGTTTGATGGGCGGACAGGTAGCTGCGCAGCTGGTTATGGCTTTCGCCAACTTTATCCAAAGTGATTTTGACCGGTTTTAGCAATTCATCAATGGCGGATTGCCTTGAGTGCAGATCGACTTTGGCGCCTTCATAAAATTTTTCGAATTTCAAAGTGGCCATTTCTAAAAAAGACTGGCTGTTGCTTTTTAGAATATCATGGGAGATGTTTTTAAAGTTGTCATTTAACAGCTGTTGCGATTTTTGATAATTCTCCTGGCGTTCTTGCAGGATGGCCTCTTTAACGGCCAAACGATTCTGCAGTTCTTGCCTTTCCAGGCGGAGGGCATGCAGCTCTTGTTCTTTGCTGTCTGCCTGCAGTTGAAGAGTTTCCTTTTGCTTCCAAAGAAAAATCAAAAGACCTGTCAGCAGGCCGATAACAGAAAACAAAGCTGGTAGAAGTAATTGGTCAAGCGGAGGCATAGGCAATAAGCATAGCAAGCCGGGGTAATACCATGCAATCTACAGTTGTAATTTTCTTAATCTTAAAGAGTTGACGATAACTGAAACGGAGCTGAATGCCATGGCCGCTCCTGCGATTACCGGATTAAGCAGCAGGCCGGTAAGGGGATAGAGAATTCCCGCGGCTAAAGGCACTCCTAGCAAGTTATAGATAAACGCAAAGAAAAGATTCTGCTTAATGTTGCGCATGGTGGCCTGGCTCAACTTTATAGCGCGTGCGATCCCATTAAGGTCTCCCTTTACCAAAGTGACGCCTGCAGTTTCCATGGCGATATCTGTGCCATTTCCCATGGCAATGCCAATATCCGCAGCTGCCAGTGCGGGGGCATCGTTAATTCCATCGCCGGCCATAGCGACAATTTTTCCGCCCGCTTTCATTTGATTGATATGCTGCTGCTTATCGAGGGGATTGACGCCGGCAAAAAAAAGGTCAAGGTCCAGCTGTTGACTAATTGCTTGAGCCGTATGCTGGTTATCTCCGGTTAGCATGGCCAGTTCAAGCCCCATCTTATGCAACCGCTCGACAGCTGAGGGCGTGCCGGCTTTTACGGGGTCGGCTACGGCAATGTAGCCTGCCGTTTGTTTGCCGACGGCGATAAATATTACCGTTTGTGCTTGCTGTTCGGCTTTTTCCGCTTTAGCTGCTATTTCAGAGGCAATCAAAATCCCTTTTTGTTTTAGTAATTGAGCATTACCTACGAGCACTTCTTTGCCCAGGACTTGTCCTATAAGGCCATTGCCGGTAAGAGAGGTGAATTGCTCTGCAGGGGGAATTGTTATTTTGTGTTTTTGGGCGTATTGCAGGATTGCCCGTGCAAGCGGGTGTTCGCTGTTTTGCTCTAAACCGGCAGCCATGCGCAGCAGCTCGGCAGTTTCTGTGCCTTTTAGTGCTTCAATTGCCGCAACCGCCGGTTTGCCCTCCGTCAAGGTGCCGGTCTTATCTAAAGCAATGATGGAAGTGTTTTCAAGGGTTTCTAGCGAAGCGGCGTCTTTAATCAGAATGCCTTGCTGGGCGCCCTTGCCAATGCCCACCATAAGCGACATCGGCGTGGCCAAACCTAAAGCGCAAGGGCAGGCGATGATCAGCACCGAAACGGCATTGACCAGCGCATATGCTAGCTTAGGCTCTGGTCCGAACACGGCCCAAATGATAAACGTGATAATGGCCGTTAATAATACAATGGGAACAAAAATGCCTGAGACTGTATCCGCTAATTTTTGAATGGGAGCTTTGCTGCGCTGCGCATCAGCTACAACCTGGATGATGCGAGCCAATAAAGTGTCGCCGCCCACTTTTTCAGCGCGCATAAGGAAACTGCCCGTTTGATTTAGCGTTCCCCCAATAACTTTCTCTCCACTGCTTTTTAGGACAGGCAATGGCTCCCCGCTGATCATGGATTCATCTACCTGGCTGCTGCCTTCTAAAACAACCCCGTCAACCGGAATTTTCTCTCCGGGTTTTACCCGCAGAATATTGCCGGGCTGCACATGGTCTATGGGAAGCTCTTTTTCCTCTGTTCCTTGGATAAGATGGGCTATTTTAGCAGCCTGGCCCAGCAAGGCTTGCAGGGCTTTGCCAGTTTCAGCACGCGCCTTTAATTCCAGTACTTGTCCGAGGAGCACAAGGGCGGTAATCATCGCAGCGGCTTCAAAGTAAAGATGAGGCAGGCCATGCTCTTTAAAAGCCTCCGGCAAAATGTTTGGCAGCAGAGCGGCTACAATGCTATATCCATAGGCAGCGCCTACGCCCAAAGCAATCAAAGTGAACATATTTAGGGAGAGGTGTACAAAAGAGGCAAAGGCCCGGGTAAAAAAAGGCCAACCGGTGCCAAGCACCACCAGAGTGCCTAACACAAGTTGCAGCCAAATGTTTGTTTGAGAAGGTATTAGCCGGGTAAAACTGGCGCCTATAAACATAGGGCCATTTGCCAGGATAAATAATGGAATTGTCAAGATCAGCGCAAGCCAAAAACGGAGGCGCATCTCCCGGTATTCTCCTTGCTCTTGCGAGGCTGCCGGATGCACAGGTTCAAGGGCCATGCCGCATAGGGGGCAGTTGCCAGGCTTAGGCTGCCGGATTTCGGGATGCATTGGACAAGTGTAAACGGTTCCGGGAATGACCGGAGCTGTCTCTTTATCAGGGGATTTGCAATGGGAGCAGTGCTGCGGCATATACTCCTCGCAGAGTTTAAACCCGGCTTGGGTTTTAAGCGTTAAACCAATTTTGGTAGTGAGTGACTTGATTCCAGCTTGTGATGATTCCATCTTGCAGCTCGACAATAGCCATTACGTAAATTTTTTTCAGCTTCTGCTCTTCCTTACAGTTAAATTCAAGCTTGTATTCAATCACCGCTTGCTTTCCTATTAGCAGAGGCGCTTTTAATAGGCCGGAATTTTTATAGCGGCTAATTTTGCGCCTGAAATTTTCCACGAGTTTAAGATAGTCGGCGAAATTATTGAGAGCGGCCTCGCCATTATTGATTAAGACAAACGAGTCTTTGCAAATAAAATTGGCGATTTCTTCTTCATTTAAGGGCTTGGGGTCGAGGCACCACTCTTCAAAAGCTTTAAGGAAATGATTTAAGCGCGTTTCAGTAGATGTAATTTCAAGCGTTGGCATTTTTGTTTTATACCTATTGAGTTAGTAGAATAAAGATATAAGCGCTATGAAACTTAAGATAACTTTTTTTAGTTTTTCTGGAAAGAATATCTAAAAGGCGGGGCTGCGGAAATGGATGGCTTCTAGTAAATGGTGCCTTTCAATCCTTTTGGCGTCTTCCAGGTCGGCAATTGTTTGCGCCACGCGCACCAGGCGGTCGAATACGCGGGCCGAAAGTCCCATGGCCTCGATTGCTTGCTGCATCACTTCGCTGCATGCAGAATCCAAGGTCAGCAAGGCCTTCAACTCGGCGGCGCTGCATTGTGCGTTGGTTTTTATGGAGCCGAAACGGCGGTGCTGCCGTTCGCGGGCAGCCTTGACGCGCTCCCGTATTACGGCTGATGGTTCAGCTGATTGGTTGTGCAGGAGCTCCTGATATTTCAAGGCTGGGACTTCAATGAGCATATCCATCCGGTCGAGCAAAGGCCCAGAAATCTTGCTGCGGTAGCGGTTCCTCTGGGCCTCAGTGTCGCGGCATATCTTATCTGGATGTCCTAGCATGCCGCAGGGGCAGGGGTTCATGGCTGCAATGCAAAGGAAACTTGTGGGGAAAGTGTAGCTGCCATTGGCGCGGCTTATGGTTACACGCCGGTCTTCAAGCGGCTGCCGCAGGACTTCCAAAACCTGGCGCGAGAATTCAGGCAATTCATCTAAAAAGAGAATGCCCTGATGGGCTAAGGCGACTTCCCCGGGGCGCGGATTGCTGCCTCCGCCAATTAAGCCTGCGTAGCTTATGGTATGGTGCGGGGAGCGGAAGGGCCTGCTGACGACTAGGCTCTTTCCTTCAGGCAGCAGGCCTGCAATGGAATGGATCTTTGTTACCTCTAAGGCTTCTTCCAAAGTGAGTTCCGGAATAATGCCTATCAAGGCTTTGGCTAGCATGGTTTTGCCGGAGCCTGGCGGTCCGGAAAGCAAAAGGTTATGGCCGCCGGCTGCCGCTATTTCCAAGGCGCGTTTGACATGGGTTTGTCCTTTGATATCGGCAAAGTCGATGGCGGCAGGCGCATTTTTAAAAATTTGCTGATCGGGTGTGCGGGAGATGGCTTTGATTGTCCCTGGCTGCACAAAAAAAACGGCGGCATCTTTTAGCGAGCGGATGGGGATTACATCCAGGCCTGGCACTGCAGCAGCTTCCCGGGCATTAGCGGCGGGCAGAATAATTCCTTTTTTTCCTAAGCTTCTTGCTAGCAGCGCTGCCGAGAGAGCTCCTGTAATTTGGCGTATTTCGCCGCCCAACCCCAGCTCGCCAATCAATAAGTAGTCTGTAAGAGGGATAGCAGGCTTAAGCAATCCTAGCGATTGCAGCAAGCCTATGGCAATTGGCAAATCGTAAAGAGGGCCTTCTTTACGCAAATCCCCTGGCGCTAAGTTGATT
This sequence comes from Verrucomicrobiota bacterium, assembly GCA_023428915.1. Lineage (GTDB taxonomy): Bacteria > Chlamydiota > Chlamydiia > Chlamydiales > JAEYWL01 > JAEYWL01. Next base: position 9,478 of record JAEYWL010000062.1, on the reverse strand, counting down.
ATGCAGGTGAGCGCCTGCACGGAATAATGGGAGTTCTTGATGGCCGAGAGCACCCGGTCTTTTGACTCGCGAACAGCGCTGTCGGGTAAACCTACAATAATGAGGGTCGTTTTTTCCGCGCCGGAGGAAGCGTCCACTTCTATTGTTACGGGCAGGGCTTCTAACCCTAAAAATGCTGCAGAATATAGTTTAGAAAGAGTCATGTTTTATCACCTTGAACTGCCGAATCTATGATGATTCTTGGATGGGAAGCGACACTATAAATTCAGCGCCTATTTTTTTGCGATTGCGCGCTTCAATTTTTCCTGAATGCATTTCGATAATAGCTTTGGCAATAGATAAACCAAGCCCGGAACCAGACATAGGATTACCCGGAACCCGATAGAACTTCTCAAAAACTTTTTCTACAAATTGCGGGGGTATGCCGGGCCCTTCATCGGCTACCGAAATAATGACCATGTTTTCTTTAAGTTCAGCGTGCAGTTCTATAGTGGATTTTGGAGGCGAATAGGCTGCAGCATTTAATAACAAATTGGTGAAGACGATTTCCAGCAGGTTAGCATCAAATGACAGGGGTGGAATATCTTGAGGAATGGATATTTTAAGTTGATGGTCGCCTAAGACCTTGGCGATATTTTGTCTAATAAGATGAAAGAAATCTGTCAGCCTATGCTTTTCTTTTTTGATGGTCAGAAAGCCGGAACTCAATCTGGACATTTCTAAAACATTATCGACTATCCGGCTTAAGGATTTTATTTCCTCCTCGATTTTCTCTGTAGCAAAATGAAGCTCATCCTGATTGCTCCTGTTGTCTTTCAAGATAACCGATGATTGCATAATTTCGTTCATCGGAGCGCGGAATTCGTAAGCTACGGAATTCAGGATCGCCTGATGAATTTTCTCCACTTGCTTGACATACTCATTATGCCGTTCCCGTTCCTCATATTGGGCTCTTTCTATGAAAATTGCCAATTGCTGTGCAATAGTATACAGCAAATTAACCTCTTCGATAAGCAATTTGCGCATAGGCAGCTTAGGCTTATAGCTCAATATGCCAATAATTTCGTGGTAGCCTTTTAAAGGAACAAACAGATTGTCAACAGAGGGAAGGGTGTCAGTTGACCAGCCGGCGCTTTTTCCATTTTTTAATGCCCAGATCGCCACGGCATATTCTTTGGGCTGTTTTAAATAATCGCATGCTGCGCTCGAAGTTAAATTCGCATCACCAGCTTTGACTGCAATGCTGCATTGTCCGTTTAGAATAAGGCTTAAGCGGTTTGATACGGCTTCTGTTAATTCTTCCATCGTTTTTGCACGGATCATGAGTCCCATAATATCGTAAAGAGCCTGTGTCTTTTCTTCGCGCAAGCGCATCATTTGCTCATGCTGCCGGTTTTTAGCACTTAAAGAACCTGTGATGAGGGCGGCCATGAAAAAACTTGCAAACAAGAAAAGGATGTCCCTATCTTGCAATTGATTGCTTTCAGGCGGAATGAAAAAAAAGTTCCAGGCTAATGCGCAATATATCGCTGCAAAGAAAGTAGGGCCCCTTCCCACAAATGCACTTAAAGAGAGAATGGCTAATAAAAAGAGTACGCCGCTAGTGAAGTATCCAATTGCAGGCAAGAGCATGTAGTTGAATCCTGTAAACAGGAAGAGAAAGCAGAAGGTCAGCCAGTAGCTGGAAAATTTTGAAGCCAAGGCCTGTTTTAGGCCGGAGCTAATGCTGGCTGCTTGCGGAGCATCCTGCCGGATGAGGTGTATATCAATGTCGGTGCTGCTTTCAATGAGTTGTGCAAGCAAACTGTCCTTTATCAGGTTCCATGAGCTGGAGCGATTTTTTGGGAGTACTATTTGCGTGATGTGTTTTTGCTTGGCGATTCGTAAAACCGCTTTTTCCAAATCGGTGTCAATTGTTGTAATGGCCTCCGCCCCCAGTTCGCTTGCAAGCTCGAGGTTTTTGGCCAGGCTGCCACGCTGTTCTTCTGTCAGGCTTTCACCTGTATCGACATATAGTACAATCCAGGGAGCATTTTGGGTGTAAGCAAAACGTCTGGCGGCGCGGATGATTTGCTGCGATTCCGGCGCAGCGGTAATAGGGACCAATACCCTTTCAGTTGCTTTCCAGGCCGTCGAGGTGTCTTTGGCGGTCAGCATGCCTTGCAGGTCGTGGTCTACCTTTTCAGCTGTCATCCTTAGGGCGATTTCCCTTAAGGCCGTAAGCCGGTCTTCCTGAAAAAAGTTTTGGGCGGCAATTTGAGATTGATTGCCGAGATATACCTTGCCTTCGTTTAAGCGTTTAAGCAACTCTGGAGGAGGCAGGTCGATTAATTCAATTTGAGAGGCCCGTTCTAAAATAAGATCCGGTACTGTTTCCCGGATAGGAATTCTCGTAATTCCTTCGACAATTTCCTTACGGCTTTCCAAATGCTGCACATTAAGGGTGGTGTAGACGTCAATACCGGCATCCAAAATCTCCAACACATCTTGCCAGCGTTTGGGATGGCGTGAACCCGGTACATTACTATGGGCTAGTTCATCGATCAATACCAGCTGAGGGCGCCTGCGCAGTATTTCATCCAGGTCTAATTCTTCAAAAACGGTTTCTTTATAGTTTATCCATTTTTCCGGAACTTCCTCCAAGCCTTCAAGCAGCCGTGCTGTTTCCTTGCGGCCATGGGTGTTCACTGTTCCGATAAGGACATTTCCGCCTTCTTTTTTAAATTGTTGGGCAGCTTCGAGCATGGCATAGGTTTTACCGACTCCGGCTGACATGCCAAAAAATACGCGCAATTTTCCCGACCGTTTTTTTTGCTCCTCTTGCTGCGCTATATTTAAAAGGGCCTCGGGATCTAAGCGCTCTTCCTGTTCTTCGCTCATGATTTATTTTCCTCGAAAGTATCCAAGGCAAGATTCAGCTGCAGCACATTTACATACCGTTTTTGAAATATTTTACCGATTTTTTCATCGATATGGTTTTCAATTAGTTGCGTGAGCTTCTGCGAGGGCAAATTCCTTTTGGCTGCAATGCGGGCCACTTGTAAAAGAGCAGCCTCTTTGCTGATATGCGGATCCAGTCCGCTCGCTGAGCTGAAGAGAAGGTCGGCAGGCAGGGGAGTGTCTTCCGGCAAGGCGTGCGCTTTTAACAGCCTTTGCCTCCGTTCAGCCACGGCTTGAAAAAGCTTGCTGCTATCCAAACTTAAGTTGCTGCCCTGCGAAGGCAGCGTTTGATAATTAGACGTAGAGGGCCTTCCCCAAAAGTACTTGTCAGAGGTGAATTGCTGCCCTATATAATAAGCTCCCACAACTTTTTCTTTAGCTGCCAATAAACTGCCATTTGCTTGTTTAGGAAAAAGCAGTTGCGCCATGCCTGTAATAGCCAAGGGATAGGCAAAGCCAAGAAGGAGGGTAAAGAATAGCAGCGCTTTACAGGCAATCCAGGCTTGCTGCATGTCTACACCAATCCAATTGAGTTAATGATAATATCAATCAATTTTATGCCGATAAATGGCATAACCAAGCCGCCGAGGCCGTAAAAAAGCAGATTGCGCCGCAGCAGCTGCGTGGCGCTTTGCGCCTGGTACTGTACGCCCCTTAAGGCAAGCGGAATAAGGGCAATAATAATCAAAGCGTTAAAGATGACTGCGCTTAAGATGGCGCTTTCATGCGAATGCAGGAACATGATATTTAAACTGCTTAAGGGGCTGCGGCTTAACCCGCCGATAGTATACAGCGGGCCGCAGACTGCGGGTATAAGGGCAAAATATTTAGCGACATCATTTGCAATGCTGAATGTAGTCAGTGCGCCCCGAGTCATTAAAAGCTGCTTCCCAATCATGACCACTTCCAATAATTTTGTGGGGTTGCTGTCTAAGTCAACCATGTTTCCGGCTTCGCGGGTGGCTTGAGTACCCGTATTCATGGCTACTCCTACATCTGCTTGGGCAAGGGCGGGAGCATCGTTTGTCCCGTCGCCGGTCATGGCCACTAAATGTCCCGCATGCTGCTCCGCACGGATGCGCGCCAGCTTTATTTCCGGGGTGGCTTGAGCAATGAAATCATCAACTCCTGCTTCGGCCGCAATAGCGGCGGCGGTAAGGGTGTTGTCTCCAGTAATCATCAGCGTACGGATCCCCATTTTGCGCAATTCAGCAAACCGCTCTTTAATGCCTCCTTTAATCACGTCTTTCAAAAACACAATGCCTAAAACTTGCGTATCTTTGCTGACAAGCAAAGGCGTTCCGCCTGTCCGGGCAATTGCCTCAATTTCATGCTCCAGCTGTATGGGAAAAAAGCCATTGATGCGTTGAATATGCGCGCGAATGGCGTCAGGGGCTCCTTTTCTAATGGAACTGATCGTTTCCCCTTTTTCATTTAAAACATCGACGCCGCTCATCCGTGTCTGGGCCGAAAAAGCTTGGAACCTGCTGCGTGCGGTTTGCAGGTTGCTTCCGCGCAAATCGAATTTTTCCTTAGCCAGGATTACAATTGAACGCCCTTCAGGTGTTTCATCAGAAAAAGATGCAAATTGCGCAGCTTCTGCCAGTTCTTTCTCGGTAATCCCGGGACTAGGAATAAAGGCAGTTGCCATACGGTTCCCTAGAGTGATCGTGCCGGTTTTATCTAGTATCAATACATCAATATCACCCGCAGCCTCTACTGCCCGGCCGCTTTTGGCGATAATATTTAAGTGCACGAGCCGGTCAATACCCGCAATGCCGACAGCGCTGAGCAAGCCGCCAATTGTGGTGGGGATCAGGCAAATGAGCAAAGCAGTAAGATTAATTACAGTCGCTAAATGGGAAACATCCTGTTTGGTAAATGCGGCGCTGTAGTCGAGGTAGAATTTAAAGGAGATGACTGCCATTAAGAGCAGAAGAGTGAGGCTGGAGATAACCACTCCCAATGCGATTTCATTAGGTGTTTTTTGCCGTTTTGCGCCCTCGATTAATGCGACCATTCTGTCGAGAAAGCTCTTGCCAGGCTCTGCAGTTACCCTTATTTTAATTTCATCGCTTAATACACGCGTGCCCACAGTTACAGCGCTGCGATCGCCCCCGCTTTCCCTTATTACCGGTGCAGACTCGCCTGTAATGGCAGATTCATCCACGCTGGCAATGCCTTCAATTACTTCCCCATCAGCTGGAATGATATCCTCAACTTCGCAGATGACAATATCGCCTTTTTTGAGTTCGCTGGCCGGGATGCGCTCTTCTTTACCGTCGGTAATCACGCGGGCTGTGACTTGTGTTTTTACTTGCCGCAGGCTGTCTGCATGGGCTTTTCCCCGGCTTTCTGCTATAGCTTCTGCAAAATTGGCAAATAGCAGTGTAAACCATAGCCAAAGTAATAATTGCACATTAAAAATTGTAAAGTAAGCGGCGCCGATTAAGCCGCGTAAAAAAAGAAACGTGCATAATAAGGTTCCCGCATAGGTAACAAACATCACCGGATTCCGCATCATCAAGGAGGGATTGAGCTTTAAGAAGGCTTGCTTTAAAGCTGTCAATAATATTTGAGAGTCTAGGTGGTGGCTTTCTTTCCGCTTCATGGAATCAGCACCTTATTTATCATCAAAAAATGTTCTACGATAGGTCCTAAGACTAATGCGGGAAAGAAAGTCAAGGTGCCTATCAAAAGAATGACGACAGCAAGCAATACGCCGAATAATACGGTCTCGGTGTTGAATGTGCCTTTATTTCGCGGAGAAATATTTTTTTGCGCCAGGCTGCCGGCAATGGCTAGGGCGGGAATAAGGATTGCGCAGCGGCAAGCCAGCATAATCGCGCCCAATGAAAGATTATAAAAAAAGGTGTCGCTATTAAACCCTGCAAAGGAACTACCGTTGTTAGCGGCTGGGGAGGCGAAGGCATACAGCAGTTCTGTTAAGCCATGCGGGCCTGCTTGAGAAAGGCTTTTAAGGGCTTCTGGATGTATGGTGGCAAAAGATGTGCCGATAAGAATAGCTGCGCTGGGTATGATGATGCCCGCCATTACCCATTTTATTTCCCGCCGTTCTATTTTTTTACCTAAGTACTCAGGTGTTCTTCCGACCATTAGACCTGCCAAAAATACGGTAAAAAAGACAAAAAATAGCATGCTGCAAAGGCCTACCCCTACCCCGCCAAAAATCACTTCGCCGAGAAGCATATTCATTAGCGCGATTCCTCCCGCTAGCGGAGAAAAGCTGGAATGCATGGCATTGACCGAACCGTTGGAAGTGGCTGTCGTCGCACTTGCCCAAACTGCGCTATTTGTAATGCCTATTCTTGTTTCAATGCCCTCCAGAGGAATAGTGCCGTATAGGGGTGAAGGCTGATAGCTTATAAGCAGCATAAGCAAGGTGCTCAATCCCCAAAGGCCAAACATGACAAAAAATAAGGTCCAGCCTTGATTCTTCATGCCTACCAGCTGTCCAAACATATAGGGTAAGGCTGCTGGTATGAGAAGGATAGCCAAAAGCTCGGCAAAGTTGGTGAGAGGGGTAGGATTTTCGAAAGGATGGGCGCTATTCACATTATAGAAGCCCCCGCCGTTGCTGCCAAGCTGCTTAATGGCGCTTTGGGAGGCTACCGGCCCTAAGGGCAGGGCTTGTTTTTCCCCTTCCAGAGTTTGTATAGTTAAATAGGGTTGGAGAGTCTGCACAGTTCCCTCAAAGGTTAACAGCAAAGCTAATCCTATAGAAAGGGGGAGTAAAATGTAGAGCAGGCATTTGGTCAAATCTGTCCAGAAGTTGCCAATGGTGAGCGATTCTTTTCTGGTGAGACCTCGGATAAGGGCTGCCAAAGCACAAAAACCGGTAGCCGCGCTTAAGAAATTTTGCACAGTGCAGCCAGCCATTTGCGAAAAGTTGCTTAAAGTTGTTTCGCCTGCGTAGGCTTGCCAATTCGTATTCGTGACAAAGCTGGAAGCAATATTAAAGGCGAGGGGCCAAGGGACGTTGTCAAATTGCTGGGGATTTAAAGGGAGTATTCCCTGTAATAGAAGAATGAGAAAAAAAAAGGCCCAGCCGGCTATATTGAATAGTAAAAGAGCTTTTAAATACTTTTTCCAGCCCATCTCCTCGTGGGCGTCTATACCCAGCAAGCGATAAACGCGATTTTCTACAGCCAAGGCATCCCAGCCGAAAAACTTGGTGCGTCCTTGAACGATTTGGCTGAAAAAATACCCTAGAATAGGGGTTGCTGCCAGTAGAAGGCCGAAAAAAAGAAATAATGATATCCAATTGACATGGATCATAGCTGTCTACATAAACGAATCGCCATAAAGCAATCTTTGCGGGTAGTTTCTAAACTCGACACTTTTTGGCCTGAAGTCCATGATCCAGATTCTGTCAAACACCTCATTAGGCCATGGCAGGGGTCTTGGCCTCACGCCTAAATGTTCAGCGAGAAAATTTACCCGTTCATTATCCCAGCAAACGAGAACAGTTTTGCCGGTAAAAGCAGGATTGTTTTTAATTTCATTGGCAAGTTTTTCTAATTCCTCAGCCCCATAGGAGCTGTCGATTGTAATGCCGAGTTTGTCTGCAAGCGGAGTCACTGTTTCAATGCAGGCAATGTTCGGAATTTCAAAAGAACGCTTTAGGGCGAATATGGCGACCGGAATACCATAAGTTTTTAAGTAGTCTGTTTCGAGAAAAAAAGGAGTGAGGGTAACAGCGCGTATTTGCCCCCTGAGAGAAAGTTTTTGCCCTTCAACCTCTGCAGTCCTTATCACCAGTACCCGTGAGGGCATGCAGAAAGCGGCTTGGGCCAAGACTAAGAAAAGGATAGTGGCTAAGATAGAAGGTCTCATGAGGGCCTCAATGCAGATTAATAGTAGGAATCACCATATAACAAACGCTGCGGATAATTTTTATATTCAACTGGCTCTTTGTATTTGATGTCTATTATCCACGTCCTATCATGGGCTTCATTGGGCCAGGGTTTTGGGGAGGGCTTTACGCCAAACATCTCCGCTATCTGCCACATTCTCTCGTTGCCCCAGCAAATTAGAACAGCTTTTCCTTCATAGGCTGGTGTGGATTTTATTTCAGCCACCATTTTGGCTATATCAGAATGTCCAAACTTGTCGATAATGGGAAGGTTAAGGGCGTTGGCTAAAGGAGTTACCGTCAATATGGTGCGTATTGTAGGTTCTGCTGCAGATTGTTTATGTACGTAAATAGCTACCGGCCAGCCAAAGTCCTGCAGGTAGTCGGTGCCTTGAAAATAGGGGACATAAGCTAATGCCCGCTCTTGCCCTCTAAGGGAAAGGTCATTGCCGTGTTCAGGGATCTCTGCTGAGCGGATCAATATAACCCTGGCCGGCATAGCTTGCAAACTGAAGCATGCCGCCATTAGCAGGAAAAGGGCAGCAAATAGTGATTTTTTTACGTCTGTATTCATAGACGTATTTATGCTTGGATATTCGCGATTTTTCAAGAAAAAACTATGTTTTCTCCCAAATTTCGCGGCTCGCACCCCTATTAATTCGATCTGGGTCTAAGCTTCCATAACCAAAAGACCCACATCGGGAGATGCAGCGTAAATATTTGTAAAATTTTTTCTATAACCTTTTTTGGCAGCTTTATCTAACATTAGATTGTCAAGAGAGGGAAGCTTTTCATCTATAAGTGTGTCAAGAAAGTTTTTGAGGTTTTCTGGCATAGCCTTGTAGGATACTGTTTGCGTGATATCTAATTCAGTAAATCTTTGCTTTTCAGCTATAGTCAACTGTTGTTTTTCTTCATCGGTATTTGTAAAAGGAGCTAGTCTGAATAACTCATAAAAAGTATGGGCGAAGGTGACCCGTTGGTGGTATAGCCAGGCCCTACGCACTGCGGCGTTTGTGTTGGCATTCTTCAACTGTTTATAGCTTTTTTGCGTATAGTATAAGCGGGTGTGAAACGCTTTGCTTCTGCTTGCATTGCAAGAACTGGAATTATCAGGGGGCAGCTGCACCAAAACATCAAAATCAATAAGCTTCAATTCTCTATTTTTAAAGTTGATAATCGCATTTCTCGCTTTAAAATCGGCATGAACGAGCCCCATTTTTTCAAACAGCTTTAAGATAGACAATAACTGAGTAGCAAAAGTCCAGATTATATCAAGATCCATTTTATGCTTGGTGTGGAACTTTAGCGCCCTATGCAATGAAGTATCCCCTTTTTCAAGCACCAGGTCAATTTTATCTTTCCATTTCACTTCATGAATTAAATCGGCAACAGGTAAATAGGGCCCTTTTAAGCCTGCAGGTAGTAACTGCTGCAGTTCAGGATTTGCGGTAATTTCTTGTTTTATTAAGCGAATGTTTTCTGCTTCACCTTCATAAACAATAGTGGTTGTTTTGGAACTTTTTCCGCCGGCATCCAGCATTTCCACGAGTTCTTTATTTGTTTGCGTCTCTAGCGGGGGGAGTTCGCATTTTAATGCTGCAGCGGCGCTTTTGTTTTTAGCAGGGGGTGGGGAAACTTAATAGGCAGTTTTAGGAAGTT
>JAEYWL010000031.1 GCA_023428915.1 Verrucomicrobiota bacterium | reverse complement strand
AAGCAATTGGCGCTTAGTCCATTAAGTCCATAAGGTCCATGGCGTCATTAAGGTCCATTGTCCATTTAAGCGCCTCACTCAGACTTATGCAACTATCTCTTATGGACTAAACGCCAAATCAGATTTTTGTAAACTTTTGGCCTCTATTTTTCTTCGTGCGAGCCGTTGGTTACGAGGTCGTCACTTTCTTCTTCACGACTGGCTCCGCAGCACTTTTTATATTTTTTGCCGCTGCCGCAAGGGCAATCTTCATTGCGTCCTGTTTTTAAAGGAGCGCTGAAGGGCAGAATTTTAGTGGAAGCGCTGCTTATGGGAGGCTGTTCCCCTTGCTGCTGCTGGGCTGGCGGCGCCAAATCATCAGTAAAGGAACGGGCTGTTTCCATATGCACTACACCTAAGATTCTCTGCAAGTGCAGCGGATCATAAGGAACCATTTCAAAGCGGAAGAGGTTTTGCGCAATTTTTACCTTAAGCTTGCGGCTCAATTCATCGAACAGGCGGAAGGCCTCGTGCTTAAACTCAATTAACGGATCCCTTTGTCCTACTGTACGCAGGTTAACGTCAGAGCGCAGATAATCCATTGTCAGGAGATGCTCCTGCCACAAGTGATCTACTTCGCGGATCATCAAGTTGCGCAAGGCATTGTCGACGGGATTAGGTAGATGCTCTTTACCGGCTGGCGGAGGGGGAATCTTGCCTTTTTCGCGTGTAATTTTTTCTTCGAAAGCCAGCACAATCTTGTCGGCAGCCTTGTTGGCCAATTCCTGGGCATCCAAAAGCTCCTGATCGAAATGATTTTCCTCAAAAGACACCGGGAAGTGCTCAATGAGCCAACGGCGGTAGCCTTCATGATCCCATTGCTCAGGCCGCTGTACAAAAAATTGCTCGGCTTCTTGAGCGCAAACGCTTTCCAGCAGGTCAACGCCAATCTGGTTAATATCTTCATTGTGAAGAATATCGTTGCGGAAAGAGTAGATTTCCTGCCGCTGCTTGTTCATCACATCATCATATTGCAGCGTGTGCTTGCGGATCGTGTAATTGCGTTGTTCTACCCGTTTCTGCGCTGTTTCGATCGACTTATTGATTATTCCGGCAGAAATCGGCTCCCCTTCCGGCGGACGGAAACGCTGCAGCATCGACGTCAAAGTGGGCGATGCAAACAGCCTCAATAACGAATCTTCAAATGACACGTACACTTGAGTGGAACCGGGATCCCCTTGACGGGCGCAACGGCCCAGCAACTGCCGGTCAATGCGGCGGGACTGGTGCCTTGTCGAGGCCATTACATGCAAGCCCCCGATATCCGCTATGCCTGGCTCAAGCTTGATGTCCGTACCGCGGCCTGCCATATTGGTAGCAATGGTAATAGCATTTTTGCGGCCTGCATGGGCGACAATTTCAGCTTCCATGGCGTGATTTTTCGCATTCAGCACCACATGCTCATAGCGGTTTTGACGCAAAATACGCGCCAATTTTTCCGAAACCTCGACAGACTCGGTGCCGATCAAAATTGGACGGCCAGCTGCATGCAGGGTAGCGATATCCTGAAGCATTGCATTATATTTTTCCCGCTCTGTCATGTACACTTTATCATTTTCATCGACACGTACACAGGGGCGGTGGGTTGGGATTTGCAAAACTTCCAGCTTATAAATTTCCTTTAACTCATTGGCCTCAGTAATCGCTGTACCAGTCATCCCAGCCAGCTTTTCATACATGCGGAAATAATTTTGCAGCGTAATTGTCGCATAGGTTTGGGTTTCCTTTTGAATGGAGACCCCTTCTTTAGCCTCAATGGCTTGATGCAGGCCGTCGGAAAAACGGCGCCCCGGCTGCGGACGGCCGGTATTTTCGTCGATGATAACGACTTTGCCGTCTTCGATAATGTAATCGACATCTTTTTCCATTAATAAATGGCCGCGCAGCAACTGGCGCAGGTTATGCGCACGTTCTTTGCGCACAGCATCTTCTTCCAAAATAGCCAAGCGCTTCTGCAATTTAGCTTCATCGTCTAAACCAGGGTCTTGATCAATCAGCAAAAATTCATGGCTCAAATCGAGCATCACAAAGTCTTCGCTTTTGCCAATACTGCCATCAGAACCATGCCAAGAAGCAATTCCTTTGTCAGTCAATTCGTATTCATTGCCCTTCTCATCGACGATCATAAAGAGCTGGGAAAGCAATTCAGCTTTTTCATCTTTGTTAGTGTCAACGTAAAAGTAAAGGTCGACCTTGTCCATGGCGGCGCGTAGATCGGGATCTTCTTTCAGGCGCTTTAAAACTTTATTGCGCGGCGTGCCTTTGCCCACCAGCCATAACTTTCTCAAAGCTTCCTGCGCTTCCTCAGAATGCAAGTCTTTGGCTATGCCTTCCGGCTTGTCCAGGACCTTGCGGGCTTCTGTAGCCAGTCGGTTGCAGTAATCGCGCTGGCGCCTTACAAGGTCGGCTACGCCTTCTTTAAGCTCATCATACATTTGACGGCTATTGGGAACAGGCCCGGAAATAATTAACGGTGTACGGGCTTCATCAATCAAAATGGAGTCGGTTTCATCGATAATGGCGTAGAAAAAGCCGCGCTGCACCTGTTCTTCTTTAGATTGGCAAATAGAATTGTCGCGCAAGTAATCGAAACCAAATTCCGATGCTGTGCCATACACCACATCGCTTTGGTAAATGGATTTGCGCAAATGGGTCGGCACTTCATTGGTTAAAGCGCCTGTCGTTAATCCTAGCCAGCGTAAAACCGTCCCGACCCAAGCACAGTCCCTTTGCGCCAGGTAGTCGTTTACGGTAACTAGGTGCACAGGCTTGCCTGACAAAGCATTTAGATAAAGGGCCATGACGGCTGTCAGCGTTTTTCCTTCTCCGGTCTGCATTTCTGCAATGGTTCCATTATGCATGGCAATGGCGCCGATCACTTGCACATCATAAGGCACCATATCCCATTTCTGGTCATAGCCAGAAACATGCACTTCAGTTCCTACCAGCCTGCGGCAGACATTTTTGACGACCCCATAAGCCTCCGGCAATAGCTGGTCAAGGGTTTCACCTTGCTTAAACCGCTCGCGGAACTCTGCAGTTTTATTGCGCAGCTGCTCATCGCTTAACGATTGATATTTTTCATCCCACTCGTTGACCTTTTGCACAATGGTCCTATAACGTCGAACTTTGCGATCTTGAGCGGAGCCAAATAGTTTTTTCAAAAATCCTAACATAAGCTTACCAAACCGGTTTCGAATTAGCACTCCACCTTAGTGAGTGCAAAAAATTAACAAATAAGAGTTGAGTGTACTCTACTATTGGTATTTGTTTAAAGAAGAAAGCGAGGGAATGGACTATGCTTGAATATCCGGAAAATTTTGCTCCAAATAATCATAAGCTTGCCGCGCCGTCCATCTTGGCAGTATTTTCCTCGTTTTATAAATTAAGTCTGCAATACATCTATAGCGTACATGCTCCTCTCCTGAAAAAGTCAGCAGCTGCTGCTCCATAACTTTTGAACTATCTACAGAGAAAAATACATGCAGTAGAGTAACACCTATAGCGTAACAATCCCAGAATTGATCTTGTTTAGGAGGATCATAAGGAGGAATTAAAAAACGAGTCGTTTTGGGTTTTCGAAAGACGCTTAGTCTCTCCAACTCCGACAACCCTAAGTCTGTAAGTATGCCCTGCTTGGCTTGATTGACTAAAATATTAAGGGCTTTGAAATCCCCATGGATGTACCCTTTTTCATGCATTTCACACAAGCCTAACAATGCACCTTTCATGACCCTTACTTTTTCATTAAAAGTAAGGGATAGTTGTAAAGACCGCAAATCACCAAGCATCAACTCTGTAATGATACGCCATTTTTTTTTCCGGTTTTTGCCCATATAGGCATAACAGTGAAGTGGAGGGGGTATAATATGGGGCGAGTTGAATTTACGGCTCAATGCTATTTCTGCAGAAGGATTTTTTCTGGCAGATATATCTGCAATTTTTTTTACTGCTCCTGCAAATACATGTATGCCTATACAGCATTTTTTGTCCCCTCCCAGACCTAATTTTATCCCCCCTTCAGCAATCGATAATTTGCGGTTCCTTAAATGAATAATGCCCTCTTGAGAACCCACAATAGTTACCCCAAAAACTTGTATTTCAGTTTTTAGTTCAAGATTTTTTTTATAATAATGGGGACGGGCGGGAGATCGCATTCTTGCATGTTTAAAAAAAATGTTTATAATCGCAGCAAATTCATTTGCGCTTGGGCTTTGATTTGCTGGAATTAAACTTCTTATCCTTTCTTCAAGAGGCAATAAAATTTGCGGTGCGGCGGAGCAAATACTTTTAGAAGGTTCAATGCAAAGTACTAACGGATCCGGATCAGTCTGTGTGTTTAAGGCAGAAGCTTCCTCAGGATTAGCAACAATTTGCGCCGCTTGATTATCTTCTATTATGTCATGAAAAAGTTCCGGAAGAAATGGCATTGTCGAATAAATATCATGAATATCACCAATGACGAATTCTTGAGGGACTGCTTGCGGGCTATCATTAGCATGAGGAGGCCGATCTTCCGAAGCTGGGCTTTTTTCTTCAATGACTAAAGCTTGATGCAGTATACTTAGTAAATCGTCGTCATCATTGCATAAACAATCATTTTGCCAATCAAACTGCCTGGTTCCCGGCTCTTGAAGCAAAAAAGAATCAAAAACCTCTGGAGCAGCAAAGCCGCTTTCATCTTGCGTGATCAACCTAGCTTTTTTACTAAAAGGCGGGTTCAAATCCGTTTGAGATAAATTTCTTTTTTTATCGCCTGGAGGACAGTAAGAACTATCGCAATAATAACTATTAGGATTTAATCTTGTAGATTCCACGACAACACTTTGTAAGTTTTTAATAAAAGCAGCATACTGCAACAATTAAAAAACAACAAACTAAAAAACACCTAACTAAGTCTTTTGTTTTTTATAGCATTACAAAGCTGAAAGTGATCTTCTATTTCTAAACTACTAAGATCATAGATATAATAGCCATCGCTTGTTTGTTTAATTTGGGGTTGAGGTTGAAGGACATCAAAAAACTGGCGTACTTCATCAAATTCCACGCCTAGGGCTTGAATATACCCAGTTATTTTAGTATATCCATTCTTAGCATCTTCTTTAATCAAAGCTTTTAAGGTATAGTAAGCTCGCATCTCCGGCGTATTAAATTTTGCCTCAAATTCTTTTTTCGGCGCCGCTTCTGCTGAATCCCCCGCATTTGCGGTAGGAGCTAGCAGGGCACGATTTCTAACTGTTAGAAGATGAGGAATGTTGGCGCTTGGACCAAATAAATCAGTTAACGATTTAGATAAAATTTCTCGCAGATGTTCATATGACGGAAGCGCTCCTTCAAGTGGAATGGTTTTGTTTCTCAAAGCCAGTAATAATTCTGTAAGGTTGTTTCGCAATACATGTAATTGTGAATTTATCTTTGCAAGTTCTGCAGCATCGGCAGAGGCGATTTGTTGCGGAAGTTTTTCCAAAATTTTTTTCCTTATGCCTGAGATTATATTTTTTGCAATTGGATTAACCTGTTTCCATTTTCTGGCCAATTCCTCCCCAATTGAATTTGGGTTAACTGTATTTGCTTGGTCTGCCTGCGGGTTGTCAAAAACAAGTCCAGTATATTTTTTAACTATTCTAAAAAACTGCGGAAGTTCATCTTCTTTTGCTGAACTCATAAAGCCGGGTATTTTCTTTTTGTTCTCATTTATAACTGCGATGATCCCATAAATTAAGTGGCCTGTTTTTTGAGTAATTTGCAGCGGTTGCGTAAACGAACACAAATTCATCCAATTCCTTATTTTAGTTATTGCCGTATTTGCAGTTTCCAACCAATTAGAAGCTGTTTGACCGCTTTCTTCTTCTATGCCTGGCCTTCCCTCAGAAGAATCTTTTGCTTCCAACCCTATAATTTTTGCGTTAATTTGCTCACCAAAGGCTTTTACAAGCTTTTCGCTTTCGCTGTGCAAAGGGCTTGTTGCATTATCGAGCCAAAGACCAATCCAAAATTTTAAGTGGCCTGTATCTTCCCGGACTGCAAGCTTTTGCAGGAATAGTAAACAGCATTGCAGGCAGCCAGCCAGCTCGCTATCGTCTTTTTGCCAAACCCCTTTGATCCGTTTTCCCATTACCTCCCGGGCAGTAGTGTGAATATTGCGCAGCAAAGTCTCTATATGCTTGCTCTCAAGGCCATTTAACAACGCATGGATTTGCTTATCGTTGATCAAGGCTCTAAGTAAAGGCTCAAGGGTTTGCTTATCTGATAAATTCATGTTGGTGTATCTATCAAACAAATGCCGGCCTAGATCATGATACCGAGAGCACAGAATAGAACTGAGAATGCAACTCAAATTTTTATCAGCCTTAAGGATTCTAAGTAAAATTAAAATACCCCTAACCCCTTTTTGCGGAATGCCTATTAAGCTGTTTGCAAAAAATCCTATCTTTTTTCCTTGCATTGCCTGTAAAAACATAGTTTGCAAAAGAGCTATGGCTTGCATAGAGACATTCTCGCCGTTCTCCATTAAATGTTTTAATAAAGGAGAGCCAGTATCAACATCCGGCTCCAGGCTCAGGAGTTCAATAGGAAGCACCCTAAGAGCTTCTTCCGGCAAATAAGCAAGGTTATCCCAAAACATGCCGGGATGCTTAGCAAAGGTAGCGATATACAGTTCAGTAAATAACCTGCTCTCGAATGTTTGCCAATAGAGACTCAGAAGAGCTTTGAGGATATTTTTTCTTAAATTGGAGTCTGCATCCTCCCCCTTAAAAATAAGCCCCTGGAACAAATCTGTTCCCATTTGGTTGCGCTTGTAATGGGCTAACACCCTATTGACGATTAAGGAAAAACGCAAAGCATAAATTAGATAGCAGCTTTTATCTCCGTAAGTGGTTCGTTTGCTTGCAGCTCTTAGAATAATTTTAATGGCATCCCCTGCCGCCAAACGCTTGCCAAGCTCTTGGGCTAAATCTAAAAAAAACTGCCGTTTCTGAAAATCCCGGGAATTCAAACAAGCTTCTAGAATTTCACAAAAGAAACGCACGCAGAATTCTTTATCATTTATTTTCGTATCTAGCAATATCTGCAGCCAATTCTGCAAATCTTCTTCTGTATATTGCTGTGAAAAGACATGAAGCGATAAAAAGAGGGCTCCGACTTCATTTTGATAGGTAAAAATGCATTTTAACTCTGTGCATTCTTTTTTTCTAAAAGCCCCCTCAGCTCTTTCAACAAAATAAGAAGCCAATGCCGGGCTATATTTATGCATGACCGATAGCATTTTTTGCGCAAACTCGCTTTGATCATCATCCAATGCAAAAAATGATATTTCTTCGTGCGAATACCCAAAAGATAAGCGCGTCAAACGCATAAGGCTATCCAAAGAAAGATTTTGGAATACAAAGTGGTCGAAAACAGCCTGGAGCCGGCTTCTCATTTGCTCAAGGGCTTCAGGAGATTTCTCTAATTCCTGGACTTTTCTCTCAATCACCAGGATCAAAAATTCTATGGCATGTTTAGGCAAATTGCTGGTTTCAACTGTTAAGAAAGTTGAAAATGCTTCCTCAAATTGCTCTTGAAATACAAATTGACATAGCTCTTCATTAACAGAATGGTTGCTAGGATATTTTGCTTGAATCTCATCTAATACCTTCAGCCAAACTTTTGACTTAGAACTTTTTACAAGTTCTTCTTTAAAAACTTGCACAACAACTTGGTAAATTTCATTTTGCACAGTTTCCAATAATTGTTGACAGCAATTATTAAAGACTATTTTTACTGTTTGCGACTCAGGTATGCGGCTGCGCTTTACTTTTTTAATTTCAGGTGTGTGCCCTTGCAGCAAATGTTTTTTTTCAAAAATCCAGCCCAAGGCTCGTTCTACGCGATAAATCGTATATTCAATCCTGTCCGATGGAGCATCGAACACAAATTTAATCGTTGAAATCGAAGATGAGCGCTCTCTGGCAATTGTTGTAGTAGAATCCATATAATGACCGTCAATTTGTTTAAAGGGCTTTTCCCAAGGATTGCCCCATTTGGCAATAGGCTTCAAATCCTTTAGCGCTTATTTCTAGTAAATCTGGGTCAAACACGATTGATTGCGGAAGAAATAACAGGACAAGAGCCGACCCCCCAAATGAAAAGTACCCTTTTTCAGCCCCTTTATGCTGGGCCTGAAAGGGTTTGTAGGTCTGCAGAATACTGCCAACAGTAGTGGCGCCTACCTCCAGGCAGAGCACTTGTCCAAAAGGGGTATTTTGCAGGCGGGTCAAGGTGCGCTTGTTTTCTGAATAGATATCGATATTGCGCCTTACAGCAATCGGATTGACCGAATAAAGCCAGCCATTGATAGTTTTAGCAATATCCGGAAGGCAATTGCAGGGAAAATGAAAGCGGTGATAGTCTGTGGGGCATAAACGCGCCAGCACCATGCTGCCTTCAGCATATTGCTTTGCGAGGTCTGCATCTTGCAACAGGGCTTCGAGCTGAAATTTTTTTCCTTTTACTACAAAGCCGTCTGCCTGCCCGATGTCAGGGAAAAACCAGTAGCGGGCATCTGCGGGCATCGTAGCATCTGCTTCTGCTATAGGCCGGACGTCTGGCTTCAGCTTGCGTATAAAAAAATCATTAAAGGAACTAAACTCAGAAACGGACTTTAAAAACTCCTCTGAATTCATGTTAAATTTTTGAATAAAGGGAGCAATATTGCGCCTCGTCCAGGCTTGATTCTGCCACCAGCCTACTGCTTGTGAAAAAAATGGGTGCTTGGCTAATAAATAAGCCAAGCTGCTGCCAACAGTAGAACTTAAAAAAGAGCCGCCATAAAGAAATTGCAAGGCGCTGCCGCCAAATACCATTTCTGTTTCTAGTTTGCCTGTGCTTCTATCGATATATTCTATAGGTTTCATTATTCTGCAGGTGTCTTATTCCAGCGCGAAGCGATGTTTGAAAAAAAGGTAATGTCGTTAATAAATTCTTTATCGAATGCTTGTGTCAAATGGTCGTCTTTTATCTTTTGCAGTACAGCGTGGGCCTTCATGATCATCTGATAGCTTAGTTCTTTATTTGCCGTGTCTTGCACGTATTGTTCATGTATGCGCAAGTAATCAGCTACCATGCTTCTAAGCTCAATCTGCTCTTGCAGATTTTTTTTGGTTACTTCGATTAAATTATCTAAAATCGTGAGTTCGCTGCCGCTTTTTAAAGGTGCAGAAGGTGTCTTGGGAAGGCTTGTGGTGCTTGGCTGCAAGACATCAGGAGCTGCAAGCAAGCAAGCTGAGGTGAATAAAGCTAAAAAAACCCAATAACGCATTTAGAGACTCCAATTGCAAAAAATATTACTCTTATATTAATCCAGCCGGGGGAATAGTACAACCTACTTGAGAGCAATTAGGTTTAACCGTATAATATTCAGCAAGTTATTTTATGCAATTTATCCATACTCCTTATCAACCTGGCGACACTGTCGCAGCTATTGCCACCCCTTTAGGCGAGGGGGGGATTGCCATCGTGCGCATTTCCGGCCATAAAGCTATTGCGGTCGCAGCTAAAATGTTTTCCGGCCCGGTAGCCTCGTATAAATCCCATACAGCTCATTACGGCCAGGTGCTGGACATGCAAGGAAAATCCATAGATTCCGCCTTGCTGCTAGTCATGTTAGGCAAACGTTCCTTTACCGGTGAAGATACCGTAGAGATCCATTGCCACGGCGGCAGTTTAATTACGCGCAAGGTGCTGGAAACGGCGATACAGGCCGGCGCCCGCGCAGCCCAGCCGGGCGAATTTTCCTTTAAAGCCTTTATGAGCGGAAAAATCGATTTAGCCCAGGCAGAAGCCATACAGGAGCTGATTTGCGCAAAGAATGAACGTGCTGCGGCAGCGGCAGAAAGCCAATTGCGCGGCGCGCTTTCCACTAAAATTAAAGAGTTTCAAACCAGTTTAGTCGATACCGCAGCGATCTTAGAAGCCTGGGTCGACTTTCCCGAAGAAGGGCTCGAATTTGCCACGCTGGATGAAATCTGCGGCCAGCTTTCTGCTGTTTGCCAGACCATGCGGCAATTGGAAGCCACTTTTCACGATGGACGGATTATACATGAAGGATTAGCCCTATGCCTTATCGGCAGTCCTAATGCCGGCAAATCATCCCTCATGAATGCCTTATTGGATAAAGAGCGGGCTATTGTGTCCCACATTCCAGGAACCACTAGGGACTTGGTTGAAGACCAGCTGCGCTTAAATGGATTAAACTTTAAAATCATCGACACTGCAGGCATTCGCGATTCTGCGGACGATATAGAGTTAGAAGGCATCCGCAGAACAAAAATTGCCCTTAGCGAAGCCGATCTCGTTTTAGCTGTGATCGATGCCAGCCAGCCTCTTTCGGAAGAAACTTTAAAGCTTTTAACCCCTTTGCCCCCCCAGCAAACCATTGTGGTTTGGAATAAGATAGATTTGCCTCATGAATTGCCCGCACTCAAAGAGTTTCCCCATCAGGTGCAAATTTCCGCTAAACAAAGGCAAGGGTTGGCAGAATTAAAGGCGCTTATTGATAAAGTCGTATGGAAAGCAGGCCCTCCTGAAAATGAAGAACTCCTCTTGACCAGCGCCCGGCATAAAGAAGGGCTTAGCCAAGCCATCCAATCTTGTCAAAAGGTAATTGAAGGGTTGCAGACAGGCATTTCGCCCGAATTTATTGCGTTCGACATGCGCCAATGCCTGCGCTCGCTAGGCACCATTATTGGCTCAGACATTACTGAAGACATTTTAACAGCTATCTTTTCAAAGTTTTGCATCGGCAAGTGATGAACAAAAAAGCCAAAAGAGCTTGGATTAACCAAATTAGAACGATTTTAGCGGAACTTTATCCCCATCCGGCAGTGCCTTTAGAACACACTGACATTTTTACCTTGCTTATCGCTGTATTACTATCGGCGCAATGCACCGATATACGCGTAAATCAAGCGACGCCAAAATTATTTGCTTTAGCTAATTCCCCGGAAGCAATGGCTAAGCTGCCTGTAGAAATGATTGAATCGATCATAAAGCCCTGCGGCCTTTCTCAAATCAAAGCCAAAGCCATTCAGCAGCTATCGCAGATCCTCGTTGAAAAATATGATGGGCAAGTCCCTTACGGTTATGAAGCTTTAGAAGCCCTTCCTGGAGTGGGGCACAAAACAGCATCTGTAGTTATGTCGCAGGGATTTAACGAACCGGCATTCCCGGTAGACACTCATATCCACCGCTGCGCTGAAAGATGGGGGCTATCGAGCGGCAAAAATGTAAAGCAGACCGAAGAGGATCTTAAAAAAGCCTTCCCGCGCGAAGAGTGGAATCTGGCCCATCTGCGCATTATCTATTTTGCCCGCGAATATTGCCCTGCCCGAGGCCACAATTCCAGCCAGTGCCCAATTTGCCGCCTTCTTCCGTCAGCTGATAGCAAGTCTTGATCCCAATCTTGATCATGATCTCAATCTTTCCTCTCACACATTTCGATCAGAATTCGAATTTAGAAAAGTTGAAGAAAAGCAAGATTAAGTTAAGATCAAGATCGAGATTGAGATCAAGATTTGACTTCTTCCGCAAGCTTAATGCTAAATATGCTTAAGGGATTTGGCAATAAGGTTAGAGAGATCGAGCTCGTCGTGCTCATCCATCGTCTTCTTAACTGCTTTTTGAGCAGCAACTTGCGTGTAGCCGAGATTGATGAGCGCGCTCATGGCATCATTGACTGTTTGCATTTTAGGGTCGGCCGGCGGCAATTTAATGGCAAAGTCATCGGGACAGCAGCCAATTGCTCCGGCAATCTTATCCTTTAACTCTATTAACATGCGCTCAGCTGTTTTTTTTCCAATTCCCGGAACTTTGCAAATAAGCTGAATATCTTTATTCTGCATAGCTTGCAGCAACTCAGCAACTGTTAGGTGGGAAATAATACTTAGAGCAATTTTCGGTCCAATGCCGCTGACATTCAACAAGGCTTCGAACAACTCTCTTTCTTGCTGGTGAAGAAAGCCATACAGGGTTTGGGAAAACTCCCTAACGACAAAAGACACGTGAATGATGAGTTCGCTGCCCAGAGAAGGCAATTGGGCGTTCAACGATACGGGCACAAAGACACGATAGCCTATCCCATTTGCCTCAATGGCAATTTTTCCTGGGGCTGATTCAGTTAAAAGCCCTCTTATGTATGCAAACATTTATATCTCGCTTCCAAATAGTTTCAAGCTTTGGCGCGCATGTGCATGACAGATGCACAAAGCCAAAGCATCAGCAGCATCTTCCGGCTCGGGCATCGCCGCCAATCGCAGCAATTTTTGCACCATCCATTGTACCTGATCCTTGCTTGCTTTTCCATTGCCTGCTACCGCACGTTTAGCCTCAGCTGGTGAATACTCAAAAACCGGCATGCCGGCACGCTTGGCCGCAATGATTGCAATTCCCCGCGCCATTCCAAGTTTTATGGCGCTTTGGATATTTTTTTGGACAAACTGGGTCTCTACTACTAAGACAGAGGGGCTATGATTGGCTATTATTTCTTCAAGACAGTTAAAAATCACATGGTAGCGGTCAGTAAGTTTAGCAGAAGATGGCGGCCTTATGCAGCCAAAATCTTTAAGAGAGTAGCTGTTGCTGACCAGTTCAATAATCCCATATCCAGTGACCCTAGTACCGGGATCAATGCCAATGATCCTGGTAGCCTCTGGTGTGTTTTTAGAAGTCATCAAAAAGGTGCTGCTTATGCTTTGGATTAGAGAAAGTATTCCCGAAAAGATCTTTCGGTTCGTTTTTTGCAATATTCACAGGTTCCTTTACCGGGTTTTTCAACCAGTTTTCCTCTTTGACCACTGGAACAGCCGCAGATTCGTCCATTTTTATAGGCGCTGGAGAAGTTTGAGGCGGCATAACAGGTTCCTGATCTGGCTGGCTATCGTCTTCCACAGTTAGAAAGCTGCTTACCATTGCCTGTAGCTTATTATTACGGTTGGCCAATTCTTTATTGCGCGCTTCTGCCGTTTGCAGCTGGTCATATAATTTCAGATACTTCTCTTCTTTAGCAGTGCAAGTTAGCTCATGATTTTTCATGGCCTCATTTAATAATTCCTGCAGGCGTTTTTCTTGCTGCTGCGAAGCTTCAGCTAACTGGCGATTTTCTGAAATTTTTGCTTGCGCTGTTTGAATTTGCGCATAGAGGTCAGCAATGTGGGACTTGGTCTCATCAATTTTTTCTTGCAATACTGTACATTCTTTAACTTTTTTAGCCAAATGCTGCTGTGCTTTACTCGTCTGCGCCTCTTTTTCCTCAATGTGCGTTTGCATTCTCTGCAAATTTTCTTGCAGGCGCTGCCCTTCTTGAGTAAGCAGGAGAATCTGAGAAATCTTGCTCTCTAAAGCCTGGTCGCGGTCTCTAAGCAGCTCTTTATTTTTATTCAGACGGCTTTCCACCTCGCTCTTTTCGCGCGAGATTTCCTCTATAAGGCTGCCAAGATGCTCTGTCTCTTGTTCTAAAACCAGGGCCCGTTCGCTCAACTGGTTCTTTTCGTGTTCAACATGCTGCAAGCGCTCAAGCTGCTGCTTCTGTTCTAAAACCAAGCGCTCTTCTTCTCTTAAGCGTATTTCAAGATTGCGTTTTATTTCTGATAAGCTGCTTAGCTCTTCTTTTTGTTCTTTTACAATGCGCTGCGCTTCTTGCAAGTTGGCAGAAACCACCATCTTTTCATCGATTGAACTTAAATACATGCCTTCGAGTTCTTTTAGCTCTTCTATAGAAGCGCGCATTTCACCGCGCAATTCAGAAATCTCCCCTTTTAAGCTGGACAGGCAACGGCTTCTTTCTTCAAGTTCTTTTAAAAAACCTTCTCTTTCTATTGTGAACTGCACAACCTTGTCTTGCACTTCTTTGTAAAGTTGATTTTTTTCTTCAAGAGCTTCTTGACCGGACTTGATTAGGTTGCGCAACTGCTCAAATTGATTGCGCAAACTGTTGGCTTCCTCTTGCAATTCATAATGCTGCTCATTAAAAGCGCTGAACTGCTCAAGAGTACTCTCATGCTCTGCTTTTACAGCATCCAGCTCTTCTGAAAGCTGGCCGATCAGCTGCTGATTGGAAAGCAGCTCTTCCTCTAACAAGTTTTTGTCAGTATTTGCTTCATCAAGTTTGCCTCTTAAATACTGAATACCTTTTTCAAGCTGCTCTGAACGAAGCTTGCTTTCAGCTAAATGCTGCTGCTTCTCTTCAATTTCTAAGTGGAGGGCCTGATTGTTGCCCCAGGCTGTTTCTAACTGGTTTTCCCAATCTTTTTTCTGTTCAATCTGCTTTTTATAGCTGAATTCAAAATCTTGGAGCTCATGGATTTTTCGATCTTTTTCATGCAGCTCAAGAGCAAGTTTTTCCAGACGCTGGTTTTGTTTTAATTCGATTTCACGATATTGCTCTAAGCTAGCTTGCAACTGAACTTCAGTAATAGCCGCCTTTTGCTCGGTCTGCAGATTTTTTTGTTCAAGCTCTCCATTGCGTTTTGCGAGGTTTTGCAACTCACTGCGCAATTGCCCAATGGTGTTTTTAGCCTGCATGAGAAATTCTTTATTGGTATTCAGCTCGTCGCGCAGCTCTTTATTTGCCGCCTCTATGCTTTCTTTGCTGCTGGAAAGCAACAACCCGGCTAGCTTACCCTCTTGAAGCGCATCTTTTACCTGCTCTAATTCATTATGGGATGTCTCCCAATGCGCCTGCCATTGTGCTTTTTCCTGCGTCAGCTGCTCTATCTGCTGTTTGTAAGTAAATTCCAGATTTTGCAGCTCGCGAATTGCCATGTCTTTTTCATAAAGCTCATGGCTAAGTTTTTCCAGACGCTGGTTTAGTTTTATTTCAACTTCTTGATAAAGCTCTAAGCTTGCTTGCAATTGGGATTCCTTACTGGAAGAGCTTTGCTCAGCCTGAAGGCTTTTTTCCTCTAGCTCCGAATGCCGTTGCGAAAGATTTTGCAACTCGTCGCGCAACTGAACGATGAGGTTTTTGGCCTGCGCGAGAAATTCTTTTGTGGCATTCAGTTCATCGCAAAGATTTTTGTTTGCCGCTTCAATATTTTCTTTACTGTCTGAAAGTGATTGACCGGATAATTTAGCCTCATGAAGAGCGTTTCTGGCCTGGCCTAATTCATGTTGAGAGTTCTCCCAATGTGTTTTCCATTGGCTTTTTTCTTGCGCCAGTCGGACAAGCTCTTGTTCTTGATTTTTAAAATGGCCTTGCAAGCTTAATAGTTGTTGGTCTGCAGCAGTTTTTTGCGCTTTTACACTTTCTAACTGCTTTACCAAAACCTTGCATTCTTCTTGCCAATTTGTCTCGTCATTAGCGTTCTTTGCGTCTTCGTATTTGGTTTTATAAAAGGCCAGCAAATTCATAAGCTTGTCAACATCTTCTTGCGAATGTGTGCTTTCTGGCTTATTTGAGGCCTGCGGAGTCTGAGTCAACTCCCCTTTTAGCCTGTCTCGTTCTTTTTCAAGTTCCGATAAATGTTTCTGCATCTCTTTAACTTTTCTCTTTTCAATGAAAAGGGATTGCAAGATTTGCTTAATTTCTTCATCTGTGTAGCTTGCACTAACCAAGGTAGCACTCCTCTTGGACGGTTTTTTATGACAGGATAGATCTATTGAGGGATAACATAATCTTTTAAACTTTGTATATCAATCGCGTTCTTGATATAAATATACTGATTTAACCTAGATTGGCTTATCCTTGTCAATTGTAAATAGAGTTAACCAATAGTTATAGTGATGGATTATTCTAACCTCAATCCCAAAAATATTATTATCAGGATGCCAAACTGGCTGGGCGATTTGGTAATGGCCACGCCAGTCATTGAGGATATTAGAGCAAAATGGCCGGAAGCGCAAATCACTGCAATGTGCCAATCCAATGTTGCTCCGATTTTGCAAAAAGATCCTCGGCTGACGACTATTTTTAGCTTTAAAAGGCCAAGCGGATGGCTGCATAGAAGTGCAGTGCGAGATGTTATACGCACTTTGAAGCATAATCAATATGACTTAGGCATTCTGCTTACTAATTCATTTTCTTCAGCCTGGTATTTTTGGCGGGGCCAAGTGCAAAACCGTATAGGTTATCAAGGGCATTATCGCAGCTGGCTCTTATCGCAAGCTGTACCTTATCCCAAAGAAATAGAAACACAGCATCTTGTAAAAACCTATAAAATGCTATTAGAACCTTTGGGCATTCCTCTTTCTGAAAGCGATCCTAAGCTATTTATAACTGATGAAGAAAGAAAATCAGCTCAAGAATTACTAAAACAACAGGGACTTTCATTCGGCGATATTTTAGTAGGGATTAATCCAGGAGCCGCTTTCGGAACAGCCAAATGCTGGCTTCCAGAGCGTTTTCAAGAAGTTACCAAAAAATTGCTTACATATCCCAACGTCAAGATAGTTTATTTTGGCGATCCGGCTGGTGCACCGCTAGTCAATATGATTTGCCAGGATTTTCCGGAACAGGTGATCAATCTGGCCGGTAAAACAAACCTAAGACAATTAATGGCTCTAATTCAGCTGTGCCAGATCTTTTTAACTAATGACAGCGGCCCCATGCATATCGCAGCCGCTCTTGGAACTCCTCTATTAGCCCTTTTTGGCTCAACCAGCGACGTAAAAACAGGCCCTTATAAAATAGGCAAAGTCATTCACAAACACGTCGAATGCTCCCCCTGCTATAAACGAGTATGCCCGATTGATTTCAAATGCATGCGCGCCATTTCGGCAGAAGAAGTTTTTAATGACCTTAAAAATCTAATAGAAAAGAATTAAACTGCAAGTATTTATTTTATAATTTGTCAGAAATAACAATCATTAGTATATTTATTGTATTTAATAATGAGTAATAACCATGAGAGTCCAATATAAATTCGAAAATTATCAATACGTAGATAATGGTGCTATAAAAACTTTTGCAACCCTTGAAAAAGAAGCTTTAGAAGCGCACAAAAACTGGAAAAAAGAAAACCTGATAGCCCGTATTTCAGTCACAGCAATTGCAACATTAAGTTTTTCTGCCGGTGTTTTAGTTATTCTTGGCGGTTTTTTAAAAGCTGCATATCTTTTTAAAGCTGCGCCTCTTCTTTATTGCCCGCTGGGTATTTTAATTATCGCTTTGACAGTTGCAGCAATTTGGAATGGCCATTGGACAGTGGAGGCAATAAGCATCTTTTTCTTGCCGCATTTTATGAAAATGCTTAAAGATTTTAAAGCGCATGAATCAGAAAATTTCATTGCCCTATACCTGCTCTTTGTCAACCAAACAGTAAATCAAATAACACCTGTATTTGTTAAAGATTTAGAGGCGATTTTTTCTATGAATTTAGCGATCTATTTCTTAAATAGAGCTAAAGATGAAACAAGCTTGGAAAAACAAAAAACGTTTTACACAGATGCACAAAGTATAGGAATAAATTGCCAGCTCGAATTGCCATTCTTTGTTCGAAATAAAGATGCAGCGAAATTTATGGAAAAACTGGCAAAAGATCCAAAGCAGGTTGCCAATGTTGTTTTCGACCAGGAACACATTGAGGACAGTAACTTTGACAAGATGGTAAAAGTTGTTCAAGAAAAGTGGAAAGAACCAATCAGCGAAGAAATAAAAGCTAGTTGAGACGCAGATTAACCAAAGTCTAGTTTTGGTATGGAAATAGTTGGCGCGTAGTCCATAAGGTCCATGGTCATTATTTTTCTTTTGATTTCTATCCCTTTTTTGCTCTATACAGCTTGATAAGAATTGCGGTATAGTATGGCAAAACATGGGTCTAGGAATAGGTAATCTCAATGAATTTTGGACAATTATTTTCCTCGCGTAAAGGACTTGCACTTTTATTTTGCGCAACTGCCCTATGCAGTGCAACCTTATATATAACCTTTTTTTCTCAAGCTAAATACACCCCGCTTTTTTCAAACAGATCAGTAGCGGAAAGCTTTCCGGAAATAAAATTTTATTTAGATTCATATGCCATCCCTTATCAGAGTACAAAAGAGGGTATTTCCGTACCTAATGATAAGGTGCATCGAGTTAGAATGGATTTAGCCGCTCTTGAGCTGCCTAAAACCAGCAATACCAAAGGATATTCATTTTTTAACGTTGAATCGCCTAACGAAAAAGAAGCGCAGCTTTTAGAGTTAAATACTCTTAAAAGACATTTGGAGCAAGATATTGCCCACTACGACAATATTCGCTCAGCAGCGATTAGTTTGAACTTGGCCTCGGGAGATGGCGGAAAAGAAGCCTCCAGCACCAAAGCAGCATTTTTTTTAGACTTGTCGCCAGAAACC
>JAEYWL010000131.1 GCA_023428915.1 Verrucomicrobiota bacterium | reverse complement strand
GTTTTTTCTCTCTAGGAGCTCGCAAAAATCAGCAGGTCATATTTATTAATATGGCCTACTGATTTTCAGGGCTTCGTGCGAGCTCCTAGAGGAAAAGAACTCGAATCCGACCTTAGAAGGTAGCAAGTTGGGTTTAAATAAGTCTATTCTTTAAAAGAATTTAACGCAGAGACGGGGAGTCAGAGAGTTGCAGAGGAAATTATAAGTCACTGACTACTCTGCTCCACCCATCTATGGGACGTCCCTGTCCAAAATTGATTACTATCCCTAATTTAAACCCGACTTGCTACCTTATAATAATCCAGGACCGCCTAAAGTACGGTGCACTTCAATGGCAGCATC
Organism: Verrucomicrobiota bacterium; assembly: GCA_023428915.1. Taxonomy (GTDB): domain Bacteria; phylum Chlamydiota; class Chlamydiia; order Chlamydiales; family JAEYWL01; genus JAEYWL01. The sequence goes on along the minus strand of JAEYWL010000131.1, from coordinate 12,293 downwards.
AAGTACCTGTTCTGGCAACAAATTCTCAGTTGTCTCTGCGTCGCCCCGTCTCACCGTCTCTGCGTTAACCATTAGACTTCACTTATCACTCTGAATATTTTTCCACACCAATTCTCTTCGTTAATAAAAAAGAAGTGTATAGATAAATTTTAATTACGCAAGAGATCTAATGTCAATTAAGGAGAACACAGCACAGTCAAAGAACACAATTCGAATGGAAAGATCTCCAGGCATATACTAAACATCCTTAGTGCGACAAATCGCACCAAGCATATTTCAAAGAATCTGAATTTCAATGCTTTTCTATGAAGTGCTGTTAGACTCTAAAAAAATGGCACAAGTCAGGAAAGAAATGTCCAAAACTCCAGACAACCGGTTTAATAAATTAAACCGGTTGTCTTTAATGCTATATGGAGGTTATTGGTTTTATACTTTTTGATGAGTGCTGATGCCTATTATCGCACCGGCGATGGTTGTTGTAAGCAGAAATCCCGCGGTACGGGCTAAATGCGTTTCGATTGGAGTATAGGGTGATGGGTTTCTTAAAAAGGCATAAGCAAAAAATCCTCCAGCTAGAAACCCTACTCCAGCCCCTTCCTTTGCATTGGTTAAAGCTTGCTTAATAGAAAACTTAGCCCAGTAAGGTGCAGTATTAATGTACTCCGGGTTTTTTCTTCCAACAACTGAAGAAAAAAAGCTTGAATTTATTTTTTTTTCTTCTTGAAAGCTAATCCCTCCGTAGTCGTACATATCTAATATAGTGTCCGAATTACCAGTAAACATTGAATATAGGGCATGCATGATTTAACTCCTTTCTATAAATTAGTATAAGAAAATAATAATAAAGCTTTTTTATAAATATTGTATTTCTTGTTTGTTAAATTTTTGTGAAAAATATCAAAAAAACTACATGTAAATTTATTTACATTATAGGAGGGTAGTTTGAGTAATGTTAGTTAAAGCTGTTGAAGCTGATTTTCGGTTTGGTTTTTTAATTTTCTAATTCTCAATTATCTAAGAAGGTTGTTTTGCATGAGTTAACCATTTAGCTAGTAGTTACAAGGCATAAATGCCTTGTAACTATTATTTCCGAAGTTTATGCAAAAAAAACAAGAAAATGCAGCTCTTAATTTATTGTGTTTTAATATTTTGCGTTGATAGTGAAAAAAAATAAAAAACAGATGAAAAAAACGCTTACTTTTCAAACTTGATTGTGTACAATGATTGCATTCAAGCTTACTGTAAGTGGTTTTTTAGTAACTTAGAGAGTATATTTTAAATAGGTTGTATGAACTATCCTAGTCAAATTTGTCAAAGTTCGCTCAAGCAAGAATGTAAAAAATTTGTAACTTTTTGCATTGCCGCTTCGATTCTTAGCTTGTCCATCTTAGCAGGTGTCTATTACTTTATGGGGCTGAATAAGTTCTTGATTGCATTTACTTTGGTATTACAGCTTGTAGTCGAGTGCCATTCGGTTTTCTTCGATGTGAAACGCAATTGCAACCCTTACAACCTGCCAGTAAGCAACGCTGATTTCCCGGACTGGGTAAATAAAAGCGAGCATTTTTTCATTAACATTAAGATTATCAGCTGGCTGTCGATGGCGGTTTGGCTGATGGATGGTTAAAACCCAAGTTGCCCCCTAAATCACGCTTGAACAGGCCTGCACTTGCCAATTGAAACGCTAAGCCCCTCGGCCAAGTCACGACTTGGCTCTCGGGACTTATCCTTTCACTTGTCAAGTTCGGCGATGTTCAAGCGTGATTTAGGGGCGTAACTTGGGTTTAAACTGCATCCAATAAGCCATTAATCCTAGGGCCACAATAGAAGCGGTATCTGTTCTGAGAGTCGCGTCATTCAGCAGCACCCCTGTAGCGCCGATTTCGCGTAAATAGGCGCACTCTTTACTTGTCAGCCCGCTCTCAGGACCAGTTATAAAAGATGCTTGCTGTTCAGGCTTAATTGCCTGCCAGGCTTGATCAAAAGGCCGGGCATTAGCGCTTATATCGCCAAAAAAAATTGGCATTCCAGGTGCTGTATAAGTCAATAAGCGCCCCCCGAATTCCAGCGTCGGCAAGTAATGGCGGCCGCATTGCTTTAAGGCGGCTATTAATATTGTTTGCAAGCGTATCAATTGCTTGTCTTGCATTATGCGCTTTTCAGATAGTTCTGTTTCCATAAGCACTATTTTATGGACACCCAGCTCAACAGCCTTTTCTAAAATGGTGTCAAGGCGATTATTTCTTGGAAGCCCCTGCACAAGTGTGAGTAGGTAAGGAGGCCGGGGATAATGGGCGGAGCTGATGATTTCAACGACAGCGCAGTGCTTTTTTATTTCTGCAACTCTCGCTATGGCAAAATCACCGCGCCCATTGATTAACTCAATTTGATCATCGGGTTTAGCACGCATCACATGCAGCAAATGGTGCATCTCGTTTTCTATGAGATGTATTTGCGCCTCCTTTTCAAAGGGGGCATCGGTAAAGTATCTTTCAGCCGGCATAATTGTTTAGGTTTGCAGTGTAGCGTCAATGATTTTATCTAATTGGTTGTTAAACTCCAAATGGGCAATGCTATTCCTGATTCTTATAGCATGCAGCTGGGTTTTAGGGTGCTTAAAAGCAATTTTAAGGCTGCTGCAGAGAGAATGAGGATCGTCTAGATGTTCTATAACAGTGCCTGTGCCATTTTCTAAAACCTCGCTGCCCCCATTATATGACGAAGAGACTACAAAATTACCCATAGCTAGTGCTTCCACAGTTACATTGGCAAATGGGTCATATAAGGATGGGATGCAGACAACATCTGCGGCCATTAAAAATTTCCTAATTTGAGGCTGCGGGCCAAAAAATGTTACTTTACGAGCTAAACCTAGCATCGCGGCCGCTTTTTTAAAGGCTTCAATATTTCTGTCTTTGCCTACGACAGAAAGGTGAAAAGGGGTGTCGATTTGCGCCAGCGCTTGTAACAGTTGCAGCAGTCCTTTGCGTTTATATTCATGGCCTGCAAACAATAATTGAAGGGGTTTTAAGGGAAGGCCTAAATCCGCCAGGGTATTTTCCCGGCATTGCAAGCTGATGGCAAAATCTTCCGCCATTTCTTGCCATTCTACTCCATTATGTATGGGGCGTATTCGTGAGGGAGGGACAGCATAGTGGTCTAGAATTTCACGGGCAACCATGCGCGAATTAGTGAATAAAACCTGCAATCCAGGGTCTTCGTAAGCTTTTTTTTCCTGCTTTAATAGGAATCTATGGAGCGGGTTGTAGCGAAAAGAAAGCCGTTTCCACCAGCTTTCAACGCTGCCCCTTTTTTTTAAATACTCGGCATGCACTCCATTGCCGGCTCGGTAATGGGTCTGAAAGCTATTGCGTTCCATGCCAAAAATAACATCAGCAGAATGCGTGTTAAGCCATTGTTGTGCGGCTAGATCAAAATTCCTTAAGCCATGCACACTGAGAGCTTTTTTGTCCGATATTGAATGGACGGCAAAGGATTCGTGCTGACCAGGGACAGGGCCGCTTGTCAGGATCGTGACGTCGCATCTTTTTTCTGCAAAGCGGTTGGCAAGACGCAGGGTGTATTTCTCTAAGCCCCCCATATTCTGAAGCTGGTATTTTAAAATGACGACTTTTTTTGCCATTGCAGCCTTAACTACCCCTGTTCTTCTGAAACTTCAATAGTATCTTTATTGAGTTTACTATCAAGGTGTAATCGATGAGAGGGAGACTTATAGAGCACTAATTTTTGCATGTAATCGCGGAAACGCGTACGCCATTGCGCTTCTCTTAATTTTGCTGTCGAGCCTTGGGGATTGGCATTTAAATTGTGGTGAGACATCAAAGAGGCAACATATCTGTCCTCAAGATAGTGCGGATCAATAAATTGAATGCTCCAAGGAAGATTAGGCGAACCTTGTATAGGAATAGCTAAAATAGCAATTTCCATATTATCCCTGACAACTTCTAAAAATAAACGGCTCACTTCATAGGCAAACAGGGGAGTTGACAGGATCGGAATAGTGTTTTTTTGTTTTATTAAGTTGTTGAGTGCGAGTGCGTTAGTTTTTGGGTTGATTTGATCGCTGTTTTTTAGCGGATAAAAAACCCTTACAGGAATTTGCGTTTGCAAGGGGATAAACTCTTTACGTAAAAAGTCGATGCGCAAGTTCTCTGCTTCGGGATCATTGATGTCCTGGACGGCGTTATTTAAGAAGTGAATGGTCACTTTTTTCCATTTTTCAGGAACCATGTAGCTGATTTCATCGGCATAAAACCCTTGCTGCGAGCTATGAATGGAATCTAAATCAGAGAGGGTTATTTCACTGAGATCGAAAGTGATCTCAATACCCTTTGATTTTAGCTGTTCTACCTGTTCTTCCGGCCCTGAAAGAGTATGGAATAACATTTGCGGCCATATGCTTAAGAACTGGTAGCCTTTGGGTGCATAGCCGTCTGGATTGGTAAAGATAATAGGGATCTTTGCTGTGATAACACGGGAGAGTTTGAGTACAAACTCTTGATGGTTTACTTGAGTAATGTGATGCGCCAGGTCAATACTGGGATTGAGGCTGACCAAATTTTTTTTAGTTATTTGTACGATCCAGGCATCAGGCACATTTGTAGCATCCAACACGACTTCTAAATCACTGGATTCAAGGTTTTCTACAAGCGACTTAGAACCGCTTAATGTGAGGGTGACCCGTTTATGCAGTAATCCGTTGGGAAGAATTCCCTCTACAGTTTTATCAGCAGGGAGATTGATAATGCGGATCGGAACGCCTGCCACTGTTTTAGTTGCTATAACAGAATGGCTGACGAAAGCCCAAATAATAATGGCTGCAATTAAAGCGACAATTTTGCGTTGCCAGTTTGGCAAAATCCAGTTCCTTATGATTTGTTCCATTGCATAATCCATTGCTTTATTCGTTGCCAGGCATTTAGGCGGGTGTCCATAGTCAATTGTTTAGGCGGATTGAAAATACTTCTCATAATGCCTTTAAAACGATCATTTTTTACTCCCCGGGTAATAATTCCATCGCGTGCAATGGATACCTTACCCGTTTCTTCCGATACTACGATTACGAGAGCATCAGTAAGCTGGCTGATTCCTAGAGCTGCACGATGGCGCGTCCCCATTGATTTAGATAATTGCGATGTGTCATCTGCCAAAGGCAAAATAGTGGCGGCAGAAATAAGGGTTGTGCCCCTTATAATGACAGCCCCGTCATGCAGGGGAGTAGTAGTGCTAAAAATAGATTCCAGCAATTCTGAAGAGAAAATGGAATTGAGGATTACAGATTTATTGATGTATTCCTCTAAACTATCCTGATTCTCAAGGACTACAATGGCTCCAATACGTTTTTCAGATAAACGGTAAATTGATTGTGTGATTCCATCCAAAAAGCGGTCGAATTCAGTGATTTCCCGATATTTTTTGCCTTTAACGCTAAGTTTAGACAAAGCTAAACGCAATTCAGGCTGAAAGATAATCAATAAGGCGATTACTGCGACATCTACTACATAAAGAATAAGCTTTTGCAGTACGGGCAGTTGAAACCAAAAAGTAGCCGCATACACACCTAGAAAGGCAAGCGAACCATAGATAATATCCATTGCCCTCGTGTTCCAAAAAAAGGACAGCAGGTAATACAGCACAATTGTAATAATGATAATTTCTAGTCCTGGGACTAGTAAGAGATAGAATTTCATGAAACCGCGGACTAATGTTTAGCGTTTTTTATATAAGTTAAGAGATTCACCAAGTCGCGATGTGCACTTACATCATGAACCCTTATTATATCGGCTTCAGCTTGGACTGCCAAAGTGTTGATAACTACAGTAGCACTCAGCAATTCGGTTGCTGGCTTATTTAAAATTTTCTGTATAAAGGATTTGCGTGATGCCCCAAATAGCAGGGGGTAGCCTAAAGCTTTCAGCCTTGGCAAATTCTCTAGAATTTCCACATTATGAGCAATGGTTTTTCCCATGCCAATGCCGGGATCGATAATGATTTGCTCTTCCCGTATGCCAGCCTTCATTAAATCAGCGATTTTTTTGCGGAACCAATTAATGAGATGGGGAATAATTCCTTCCGGGTATTCCGGGTTTAGTTGCATTGTCTTGGGAGAACCTTGCCGGTGCATGAGGCAGATTTTGACTTGGGCGGCACTAGCTAAGGCTACCATGCCAGGGTCATTAAATCCGGAAACATCATTAAGCAGCGTGGCGCCTTCTTCAATAGCAGCCTTGGCTACGGCCGGTTTAACTGTATCGATAGAGATGGGAATAGAGCTTTTTGCGGCTATGCCTTTAATGACTGGAATGACTCTTTGCAGTTCTGTAGCTTCATTTACAAATTCTGCATCAGGTCTGGAAGATTCCCCGCCAATATCGAGAATATCTGCCCCGCATTGCACCATTTCAAGAGCTTTGGCAATTGCCAGCTCACCCTCTACACGCGACCCCTCGAAAAACGAGTCGGGGGTCGTGTTGATAATGGCCATTATTTGTGTTGGTCGTTTAGGCATGGATGGTTGATAGTGAGTTAACTGCTGCGTCCAAAGCTTTAACAATATGCTCAGGACCAGTCAAATCATCTACTATCTTGGAATAAAATTCCACAAGCATCGCACGAACTAATTCAGGTTTTGGTGGAATAGTTGTTTCTTCACCTTGATCGTTTACCCATTTTAGATCTTTTTCGCCTTTAATTATTGCGTCGATTTCTTCATAGTGTTTTATATAGTCATTCCAATGGTGCAGGTCTAAAATCTGCGGGCCGATCACCACAAGCAATTTAGCTAAAACTGGAGTAAGTTTCTTACAGAGCTCATACTGCTCCTGGTTTATATATCCTGCTTGCTTCAGGCCAAATAATAGAGCATAGATTGGCGCTTTTACTGCAAATTCGCCGACTCTTGCAAAAATCATTAAGTGGCGGAAGATATTTAGGAATGTCAGCCCCCAGCCAATGGAATTTTTGTATTTCAGCACATTGTTAAGGTAAGGGACTATCGGCTCTTTTGTTTCTTGGTAAGCTGCGCGCTGATCCAGGATTCTTTTTACAGATGTGTTTAGAAGTCCGCTTACAAAGTTATTAGGTTTTTCCGGAGCCGGTTGGCCTTGCTCACGAGTTTCTAGAGCAGAAAGATAACTTCTCTCTTCCTGAATAAAATCCTTTACGTTTTGTCCAAGGAAATCGAAGTGCGGCTGGTTATTGCTCAGCACCAGATTCAAAAAAGCCTGGGCAAGAGGATCGCTATTAATGTAGGTGTTAACCATCTTCTTTAAGATATTTCGGGAAGCAGAAGGCTGATTATTAGCTTGGGCAGCATCATCAGTCTGCAAATTAGTATTTTTTGGAACTTTTTCCTGAGGTAAGAAGCTCTGTATAAACTGGTTGATTTCAGCTTTCCCGTTTTCTAGCATTTCTGCTAATTCATTAGCATGACGCTGGTCGGAAGGGAATAAGGCGCGCACCATAGCTACCAATGGGGCTTTAATAACAGCTAGCGGGTTTTGTTCAATCGCTTCTTGGAATTGCTTTTTGCGTTCGACAATATCAATAGTTGGTGCTTGTGCTGGCAGTTCACCTTCTTGCAGCTGTATGCCTTTCTCCATTGTCATTAATTTATAGACGACAAAGGTAGTGCCGCCAATAGCTACAAGCAGCCATGAGGTGGTCAGCGATGCAGGAATAATGGCAATTTTTACCAATATGCTTGCAGCAGCTGTGCCAGCTGTCAATCCTGCAAAAGTGCTGGCCAAATGCATATAGCAGCTGTCTCTAACTTGAGGGATTTTTTCTAAAAACTGCCGTACGCCTTTTTCTACCAGCATGCTTGTACCGATTACAGTACCTAGTGAAAATATAAGGCTGGATGTTGACATCTTGCTTAATGCCTGCAGCGAAGAAATAATATGACCTGAGTATTTGACAGTTTTGACGGCAATAAATGAGGCGCCAAGTGTTAGCGCCAAGCCGGCTGCTATTTGCTTATTTGAATTGTCGTTTGGAATCATGATCCCTTCTTATTATTTTTATATTACTATCTATTATTAGTTTTGTTGTGCACGATTATTACATACAATTGTTAGTAAAATGTTAAGATTGTATGTTGTTGTCTTAAATAGTTGTTTTTTTTATGAACTAAAATAACCATTATATAATAATGGTTGTAATTATATTTTGAAGTAATTTTAAAAAAATGAATTAAGCGCCTGATTCAGACTTATGGAATCTAAACAACTAGTTAGGTGTGCAGTTTGCCGAGAGAGTTAAAGGCAGCATCGCAAGCATCCACGATATTTTGCGGGCCGCTTATATCTTCTACAATTTGTTTATAGAACTGCAGCTTCTTTTCCCTTAAGGCAATATCTGTTGGAGCCGTATTGGACTTAATAAGTTTTTCAACTTCATTAAAGTGAGCGAGATATTTATTCCAATGATGCAAGCTGAGTAGTTGCGGGGCGACAACCACGAGTAACTTGGCAACAGCAGGTGCGCAATTCCAAAGAAATGTATAGCGGTCTGTATTCATCTTTGCATCTTTACTAAAGGCCTTACCTAAATGAAGTGCTTTTATAATCACATAAAGCGGCACTTTAACTGCAAGCTCGCCTAAGCGGGCTACGGTCAAGAGGTATAAGAAAAGTTTCATGCCCCATGCGCCCCATGTGATTTTTCCTTTATGGTTTGCAATTCCATGGATATCTGGTAAGCGAGGAGCACGTCCTGCAGCAAAGTCTACCTGAAGGTACTGAATTTCTAGAACATCCTTAGTTATCCTAGTATTTAAAAAGTTCTTTGGTTTAACCGGGGGAGTGTCACCGGGGTTCATGGCCTGCAGCTTAGCAATGTACTCCTCCTCTTGCTTTACAAAGTGTCTCAAGCTTTCTAATACCAGGCGGAAGTTAGGTTGACTGCCAGTTTTAATAACAGTATTCATCAGCGCAATTGCTAAAATATTGTCGTCTATCATATCAAAGAGCTCTTTTACGCTTTCCAGACCCTGCATTCCTTTAAAGCTTGAGCTGGTATTGTGCAGCATCTGATTTAGCTCATTGGCGTGATATTTTTGATCGGGAGGAAGAATGGACTCTGTGAAAGCCGTAAGGGTATTAATGACTACAATAAAGGGATTTTCCTCTACAGCTTTTCTAATGCGCATCTTATGTTCGACAATATCCAAATCCTTGGATTCTAACTTGGCCGTAGTGAATAGAGGGATATATTTAGTAGAGACCAGCTTGTAGATAAAAAAGGCCGTCATGCCAATGCCTGTTAAAAACATGGCGGGCGAAAGCAATATGGCAACGATTTTAAATTTTACGACTAATAACCCGGCGCCATAACCGGCAGCAAGTCCCGCTAAAGAGCCTGCCAGGTGGAGAAACATCTGGTTTTTAATGCCAATAACTCGTTCTAAAAGGAATCTGACAGCAGTATCTGCAGCTGCACCGGAAATAACGACGCTGCCAATTACCGTACCTAATTGTGCTGCGGGCACGCCTTGAAGAGCTTCGATTGCTGCAATGACGCGGCCGGAGTTTTGAATCATTTTAATACAAGCGAAGGTGGTTCCGGCGGCTATTACAGCACTTTCGGTCAAGTTTCTGTAGGTCAAACTATTAGTAAACATGTATTATCCTATTAAATGTTTGCAAAGATACTACCTGATTGTTAATAATTTATAAAGGACAGTTCTATATAGTAGTAACAGATTGGAATGCTGCATCCAAGGCTTGTGTATATTTTTCACCAGAAAATTCAAAAATAATATGATTAAATAATTCACCTTCTTTTTTCGTAAGTTCCTCTTTATTGGGTTTAGCAGGGTTTTTTATGATAGCCTCTATATCCTCAGCATGCTTAACATAAAAATCAAAATTGTGCAGAGGGCGAATATGGGGTTCTACTGCGACAAGAAGCTTAGCGATTGCAGGAGTGGCCGCGTAGAGAAAATCGTAAGTGGATTTGTCAAGCTTCCCTTTTTTGTGAGCTACGAACAACAAGGGGTACAGCAGGCTTCTTACGGCAAATTCGCCAATGCGCAAACTCGCCAGCAATTGGATAAAGGTAAAGCTCCAGCTTATGCTATTTTTATACTCTAAAGCCAAAGTTAAATCTGAGGGATATTTTTTTCGCAGCAGTTGGTAGTCCGTGTGCTGCTGAAGTATTGCCTCCACTCTTTGCTTAATGAAATTGTGAATGAAATTCGGCTTACTAGGGGCTCTTTTAATATTTGTACGAATACGATGCAGTTCATTATTGAGCTGTTTTTTGGTGTGCTCCATCAGCCAGCGGCATAACGAAGCTGTATTATTGAAAACAGCCGCAGGTACAATCATTAATGGCGGTGTTTCCTGCACCCATTTAATTGCTTCCGACATATCTTTTGCAAACTGCGTGTTGTTGAAGGTGTCGTATAAGTCTTGCAAAGCGTCCCATAAATGGTCTGCGTGATATTTTTTTCCATCAGGCAGCAATTCCTCTACAAAGGCGCAGCCAGCCACAGCAAAAAGGGTAAAGGGGTTGTGAATCAATAATTCATTGATTCTGTCGGTAGTAGCCACAATATCATGCTTGTTACCAATGCAGTTCTTTGGGCGGGAAGGGGCGAAATACTTAGTCGCAACCAATTTATAAATGCAATAACCGGTAACGCCTAAACCAATAAGGGCTAAACCCTTTGAAAGGGCCAGCGGGATAATGTTATAGCTAATCAAGGCATAGCCTGCCATGCTGCTTAGCGAGAGAGATACTAATGAGCTGGCTAAATTCGCAAAGACGTTATTGCGCAGATAAGCAATTTTACTTAGGCCGAAACGTATGGCAATGTCCATTAAAGCGCTGCCTACAACAATACTGCAAGTACCGGCAGCTAATGTTTTTAAAGGGATTTTTTCAAGTGTTTGTATAAAACGGTAGACATGACCTGAGTATTTAACTGCTGCTGCACAAACTCCGGTAAGGGCTACTGCTGTTGCAGCGCTTTCTGTGAAATTGCGGAAGTAGATATGGTGGATTGGCATAAAGTATCAATGTTGGTAATTGGGTTCAGATTAATGCATGTGAGCGAGGGCAAGGGATGAAAATGTTAAATTGTCCATAAACAACGAAATATAAAAAAATATTAAATTTATTAATAGGATTAACTTTGTAAAAAATGATTGTCAAAAAATTGCTATACTTACAATCTTATTACAAATAATTTTGAAGTTGCAATCAGAGTCTAAGGAAGTGCATATGGATGTTGAAATACTGGCCCGCGTACAGTTTGCTATCACCATCATGTTTCATTATATTTACCCGCCATTAAGTATTGGATTAGGTGTATTAATGGTCATCATGGAAGCGATCTACCTTAGAACCCGGGATCCGTTTTATTTAAATATGGCCAAGTTTTGGACTAAAATCTTTGCCCTGACATTTGCTTTAGGCGTGGGCACGGGCATTGTGATGGAGTTTGAATTTGGCACGAATTGGGCTACCTATTCACGTTATGTGGGCGATGTGTTTGGCGGCGCCCTGGCTGCCGAAGGTGTTTTTGCATTCTTTTTAGAATCCGGTTTTTTAGCCATCCTCTTATTTGGCTGGAATCGCGTGGGGCCTAAGCTCCATTTTCTCTCTTGCCTAATGGTCTGTTTAGGAGCTCATTTTAGTGCGGTTTGGATCATTGTCGCCAACTCTTGGATGCAGACCCCGGCAGGCTTTCATATTGTTGGAGAAGGATTGAAGGCGCGGGCTGAAATTGTCGATTTTTGGGCGATGGTATTTAATCCCTCTTCTATGGTACGCTTGGGGCATACTGTAATTGGAGCCTGGCTGGCAGGGGCATTTTTAGTCATAAGCGTTTCCGCCTATTACTTGGTAAAAAAACGTTTTACTGAATTTGCGAAAAGTTCGCTTAAAATTGGCCTGGTTGTCGCTTCAATTAGCGTGATGCTGCAACTTTACCTAGGCGATCAGAGTGCAAAAATTGCTGCCAAATACCAGCCAGCCAAAATGGCAGCATTTGAAGGCGTGTATAAAACTGAAAAATCTGCCCCTCTTTACTTATTTGGTTTGCCAAACAGCAAAGAAGAAAAAATTGACTATGGCTTAAAGATACCCGGCCTGCTCAGTTATCTAACGTATGAGGATTTTAACGCTAAAGTGGCGGGGCTGGATCAATTTCCGAAAAAGGATTGGCCCAATGTGGCGCTGGCTTTTCAAACCTATCATTTGATGATTGCAATGTGGGGGGCGATGTTTATCCTTTGCGCCGTAGCCTTATATTACTGGTGGAG
>JAEYWL010000101.1 GCA_023428915.1 Verrucomicrobiota bacterium | reverse complement strand
CTATAACACTAGGGTATGTTTGCTCAAGTATTTGCCAACCAGCGGGCACTCTAATCCGATAGATCGCTTCCCGCGCTATAGCCTCTTCATCACGCCCTAAAATTTCATGCCACGAGTAGGATTGCTGTTCAGAAGGAGAGGAACAGCTGCAAAGCAAAAGGGCGCAATAGGGAATAAATTTTTTTAGCATAGTTAAGGTATAGTAGATAAAAGTCCTTTCCTTTTATAGAAAATATTTCCAAAAACACAGCAATTAGCTAAGGTCTAACTAGAAATATCATAGAATTTTTTGGAATATCCTTAGCTATGCCTCAAGATGATGCTTATTTGAATACGGCTGCTGATAATCTCGCTGTCTTGGAAGAGATGTATGAAAAGTACAAGAGCAATCCTGAGCAGCTTGATCCATCCTGGCATACCTTATTTTCCCAGCTCCGGCAAGAAGAGGGGCCGCCATCAGAGTTTCCGGTACAAGCTTCATCTTCACCGCTTGAGTCTTTGCCCGGCGATGATTTAAAAATCTTCCATCTCATTCAAGCTTACCGCCGTTTTGGGCATTTAATAGCCAAGGTTAATCCTATAGCTGTTGAACCTCTCAAAGAACCAAGACAGCTGCAGCTTGCGAATCTGGGCTTTACTACGGAAGAACTTGAAAAACCGTTTCGCACCTTTGGATTATTGGACCAAGAGACTGCGGCATTGCAGGAGATCATTGCTGCGCTAAAACAGGTCTACTGCCAAACAATTGGCTGGGAGTACTTGGGGTTTCATAGTTTTGAGCTCGATCGCTGGCTTCAAAGTAAGATTGAAAAAGGCAATATTAAAAAGACTTTAGGGATAGAGCGCAAACAGCTAATTTTACAGCACTTGAATAAATCAGAGCTATTCGAGGTCTTCTTAAATACCAAATATGTCGGGCAAAAACGCTTTTCACTGGAAGGCGGTGAAACTTTAATTCCCTGCCTGGCAGCCATTATCGAATTAGGTGCAGACTTAAGTGTTGAGGATTTTATCCTGGGCATGCCGCACAGGGGACGCTTAAACGTCCTCAGCAATATCCTGAATAAGTCCTATTCCGATGTTTTTTTCGAGTTTGAAGATCACTATATTCCGGAATCTTTTGAGGGCAGCGGCGATGTAAAGTACCATAAAGGGTTTACCTCGGAATTATTGACGCAGCATGGCCACAGAGTTCAGGTTTCGCTGACGCCTAATCCGAGCCATTTGGAATCGGTCGATCCGGTAGTTCAAGGTGAAGCACACGCCACTCTTGTCCGCAAGGATGATTTGACGCATAAGCAAAGAACCCTTCCCATCCTTATTCATGGCGATGCTGCCATAGCTGGCCAGGGAGTAGTATATGAGACTATGCAGTTGTGCAAACTTCCCGGTTACGGCACCGGGGGCACCATCCATATAGTAGTCAATAATCAAATTGGCTTTACAACACTGCCAAGCGAAGCTAGATCCACGCAATATTGTACCGATATCGCCCAGGCTTTTGGGGCCCCGGTTTTCCACGTCAATGGAGAAGACCCGGAGGCTTGTGTGATTGTTTCGGAACTGGCCTTGCAGATCAGGCAAAAATTTCATTGCGATGTCTTTATCGACCTCAATTGCTTTCGCAAATATGGGCATAACGAGACAGATGAACCAGCCTATACGCAGCCTAAGGAATACAAATTGATCCGGCAGAAAAAGCCGGTGAGGGAATTGTATCGCGACGATCTAATCCAGCAAGGGGTCTTAGAGCGCTACATGGCTGAGCAGTTGGAGGGTGAATTTAAAAAGGCTCTGCAAATAGCCTTAAGCAGCAGCAAAGAGCAGCATCAAAAAAAGGGCGACTCTACTGAGCAGCAAATCATTGCCAAAGCAGAAGCGGAAAACCTGTTTAATCATGTAGAAACCGGAGCGCCTTTAGAAGAGCTGCAGAAAGTAGCGCAGGAGTTTTGTAAAGTTCCTGAAGATCTCAAAATGCATGATAAGCTAGTCAAGCTAGTGCAAGAGCGGTTATCAATGGTCAATCCCGATAGTGGAAAATTGGTTGATTGGGGAATGGGTGAAGCCTTAGCATATGCTACTTTGCTTTGGGAGGGAGTCCCCGTCCGTATTTCAGGCCAAGATTCTTGCCGCGGAACATTTAGCCATCGTCATGCCGTGTGGGTAGACCAGGAAGGGAAAGGGCGTTACTTGCCCTTGCGCAACCTAAGGAGAGGGCAAGGCCGTTTTGATGTTTACAATTCACCCCTTTCTGAATTTTCAGTTTTAGGCTTTGAGTTTGGTTATAGCTATGCTTATCCCGAGGCTTTGGTCATTTGGGAAGCGCAATTTGGCGACTTTGCCAATGGGGCGCAAGTCATTATTGACCAGTACATAGCTGCAGGCGAGCAAAAATGGGGGCGCAAAACAGATTTGGTGCTTTTCTTGCCGCATGGCTATGAAGGACAAGGGCCGGAACACTCTTCAGGCAGGATGGAGCGCTTTTTGAGTTTGGCCGGCCACCAAAATATGCTAATTGTCAGCCCTTCAGAGCCGGCTCAATTATTCCATCTGCTAAGGCGTCAAATGCTGCGTCCTATGAAAAAACCTTTAATCGTATTTACTCCTAAAGGTCTCTTAAGACATCCGTTATGCGTAAGCCCCATTGAAAACTTTACTAAAGGTGGCTTTCAAGAAATTTTAGAAGACCCTAAGCCGCCCAAACAACCTAAAAAGCTTGGGTTATGCCAAGGCAGGATTTTTTACGATCTCTTAGCAGAACGTGAAAAAAACCGAGATCAAGAAGTCCTTTTGGTTAGGGTAGAGCAATTATACCCCTTAAATGAAGCGCGTCTAAAAGAAATCATTGCCAAGTACCCCTCGTTAAAAAGCTGCTTTTGGATTCAAGAAGAACCAAAGAATATGGGGGCTTGGAGCTATATCTACTTTGTTATTCAAGAGCTGCTTCCAAAGTCGATGACCTTACAATATATCGGAAGGGAAAGCAGTGCAGCTCCCGCAGTTGGCTCCCATGCGCTGCATAAAAAAGAGCATCAAAAAATTATCACCGAAGTGTTTCCAGAAATATCTCAGGATCCTATTCCTGTGAACTTGCAGAACCCTGTGTAGGATGACTATGAAAACCGAAATAAAAGTGCCTCCAATGGGAGAGTCCATAACAGAGGCTACCATTGGTGCAATTTTTAAACAAAGCGGCTCGGGAGTGAAACCTGATGAAGAGCTTCTGGAAATTGAAACAGACAAGGTCAACCAAGTGCTCTATGCACCTCAGGGAGGAGCCCTTAATTTAACGGTTAAGACCGGGGATGTGGTGCAGATTGGCCAATCGATTGGCTGGGTTGAAACAGATGCTAAAACAGAAACATCAGGGCAGCCGACACCTGCATCACCAAGCAGTGGTGGCGCAAACGAAAAACCGCAAGAAAAGCCAGTGGAAGCTAAAGCCCCGGCATCTGCTGCAAAAAAAGAAGAAACGCAACTACCTCAGCCTTCTGTACGCATGGCTAAAGAAGAGTTTTTAGCGGACATTCGTAAAAAGCCGGCAGAAGAAATCCCCGCCGTCCCTAAAAAGACACCAACTGCTACTCCAAAAATTGAAACAGCTCGTCAAGAGACGCGCAAGCCAATGACCAAAATTCGCAAAGTGATTGCACAGAGATTGGTTGAGTCGCAGCAAAATAGCGCTATGTTAACTACATTTAATGAGTGCGACATGTCGCAAGTGATTTCCTTAAGAGAAAAGTACAAAGAGACGTTTAGCAAGCATTGGGATGTTAAATTAGGCTTTATGTCTTTTTTCGTTAAAGCAGTAGTTTCCGGCTTGAAAGAATTCCCTCAATTTAATTCCTACATCGATGGAGAGGAAATTGTACATCGAGAATATTTTGATATTGGTATTGCAGTGGGTTCTGAAAGAGGGCTTGTGGTGCCGGTCGTGCGCGATTGCGAACGGCTATCTTTTCATGAAATTGAACAAGCCATCGAAAAATATGGGCAGCAGGCTCGCGGCGGCGGCTTATCGGCCGACGACCTCAAGGGAGGAGGCTTTACGATCACCAATGGCGGTGTGTATGGCTCTCTATTGTCCACGCCGATCATTAACCCGCCGCAATGCGGGATTCTCGGCTTGCATAAGATTATGAAACGTCCCATCGCCGTAGATGATAAAGTGGTCATAGCCCCTATGATGTATTTGGCGTTAAGCTATGATCACCGCATTGTAGACGGACGGGAAGCCGTGCTTTTCCTTGTGCATATCAAAAACTGTATTGAAGATCCGGCCAGACTGCTTTTGGAAATTTAAACTATGGAAGATACATTTGATCTCGTTGTCATCGGTGCAGGTCCGGGCGGGTATGTAGCTGCCATTCGCGCCGCACAGCTTGGGTTGAAAACGGCAATTATCGATAAAAGAAATACTCTCGGCGGCACATGCTTAAATATCGGCTGCATCCCTTCTAAAGCTCTCCTGCAATCTTCCGAGCTCTATTGGGAGCTTACGCAGCGTGCCGCAGAGCATGGCATCACTTGCAAGGAAGCCGGCTATGATCTTGAAACTATCATGCAGCGCAAACAAAAAGTCGTAAAAAGCCTGGTCGATGGGGTGGCAGCTATTGTCAAACGGCATGGAATTGTGTCATTTAAAGGAGCAGCGCGGTTTACTGGCGACACGCATGCCGTTGAAGTAGTTGGAGAACAGACTCAAATAGTCAAAGGCAAAAACTTTATTCTAGCTACGGGCTCTGACAGCATCCCCTTGCCATTTATTCCTTTTGATGAAAAGCGCGTCGTGTCTTCCACAGGAGCTTTAGAGCTTTCTCAAGTGCCCAAAAGAATGGTTGTAGTAGGCGCCGGCGTTATTGGCGTGGAGCTGGCTTCAGTTTATGCCCGCTTGGGTTCGCAAGTGGCAATTGTAGAGATGCTGGACCGCATTTGCCCATTAAACGACCGCGGCATCGCACGCTTGCTGCAGCAGTCCCTTAAAAAACAAGGAATCAGCTTTCATTTATCTGCCAAGGTTGCTGCTGCTGCCCAAACAACGCAAGGGGTTAGCCTGCAAGTTGAAGCAGGACAGGAGCATTTTACCTTGGAATGTGAAGTGCTGCTTGTCGCTATCGGACGCAAACCTTATTCCAAAAATCTGGGCCTTGAAACTATTGGGATTGAGGCAGACGAGAAAGGCTTCCTTCCCATAAACCAAAGCTTTCAAACCGCAGTCCCGCACATTTTTGCCATAGGCGATCTTGTCGATGGCCCAATGTTAGCTCATAAAGCCTCAGAAGAGGGCATTGCTGTTGCAGAACTAGCGGCCGGCCATAGGCCCGCTCCGATTAATTATTTGGCAATCCCAAACGTGGTTTACACTTCACCCGAGCTTGCTGCTGTTGGTTTGACTGAAGAAGAGGCTAAAAGCGAGGGGTTTGATCTCTTGATCGGGAGCTATCCCATTAAAGGGAATGCGCGCGCACGTTGTGCAGGCGATGATGAGGGAGCCGTAAAATTGGTGGCAGATAAGGCAAGCGGGCGTTTGCTGGGCATGCATATCCTTTGCAGGCATGCTTCTGAGATGATTGAAGAAGGCGTGCTGGCCATTCAAAAAAAATGCACTCTCGAAGATATCATTAACGCTTCGCATGCTCATCCCACCTACACTGAAGCCATTCACGAAGCTGCTATGCAAGCTTTAGGCCGCGCCATCCACCTTTAAACCCAAGTTGTCCCCTAAATCACGCTTGAACAGGCCTGCACTTGCCAATTGAAACGCTAAGCCCCTCGGCCAAGTCACGACTTGGCTCTTCAGGACTTATCCTTTCACTTGTCAAGTTCGGCAATGTTCAAGCG
>JAEYWL010000130.1 GCA_023428915.1 Verrucomicrobiota bacterium | reverse complement strand
GTAAGCTCTACCGAAATTAACGCCTGTGGACAAAGCGGCTCTGCAACCATGCAAAACATGACTGCAACCAGTTTGGATGAAGCAGGAACTAAGCCGTGTATAGATTTGTATACATTTTAGAGAGCGGAATTGACTGGATAATGCGAAAAATTGTTTCTGTATTAGTTGTCTCGGTTTCTCTCATTTTTCCGTCATTTGCAATTAACCTCAACTGTACGATTTTATCGTACAGTTGAATAAACCCTTCATCTTCAGTGAGTTTTCGCTTTAGATCAGACCAGTATCTTCTTGGGTTGGTGCTGCCTGTAAGCACATCAATAATATCAATAATGGAAAAATACCATTCATCATGATAAATAATTTTGCGAATACGTTTTCCTTGGAAAACAGCCATTCGAAAATGTGGCTCAATCTCATTACTCATCTATCTTCCTTTTTAAATTTACGCCCTCATACTTAAACTTTTTAGCATTTGATCAGAGGGGCGATAAGCTAATGGAAACTACATGAAATAGCAAGAACTTTTTAAAAGGTTAATAAAAAGACTTATTTTTTATTGCAAACACGCTGAAATACAATTATATGAAAGTTAAATGAATTGAAGCTTTTATAAACTATTCCCAAGTAGGAGCGAAGATGCTTACAGAAGAGACTAAAGTGCTGAATAACTATGAGGGAGTGACGACCAGATTTTTACGCAAAGAAGAGCGCCTTGTCTCTTCTTCGGAAACTGAAATGCCGCTTGTGTTCGAAGCCAAGGAGCGCAAGGATGTGAAATTTATCCAAGATTTTCTCAAAGCAAACTCAGAAAAGCTGATGGAAGATGCCGGCAAGTATGGGGCTTTGCTTTTTCGAGGCTTTGATATCCAGTCTGATGGAGATTTTGAAGATTCGATTCTCAGCATAGAAGGCTTAAAAGGCATGAGCGAAGCTTTTATGGCCGAACATGGACGTGAAAAAGTAGGCAGGCAAAAATACGTTTTGCACACGAATACCATTTATAAAACAGGTGGAACGCTATATCTCGGCGGATTCCATAGCGAAAATTACTACACAGCCGATGTTCCGGGGTTCATCTCTTTCTGCTGCCTGAAGCCTTCAACATTAGGCGGTGAAACTGGCCTTATCAATATGGAAAAGGTCTACGAACAGATGAGCGAGGAACTCAAGCAAAAATTGGAAGACCGTCCTTACTTTGTCTTAAAGTGGCTCGTAAGCGATGTAGCTGAGAGGTATAAGATTGCCCCGGAGGCGGTCGAAGAAATTTGCCGTCAATTTGATTTGCCTATTGCCGGAGAGGGAAAAGATAAACTTATTCTCTTGTATAAACCGAGTATTTTCTTACATCCAGTAACAGGCAAAAAAGCTTTTCAAATCAATTTCTTCTCTCTACCCACCCTTGACATTGCTTTGCGCCAACGCTTTCTCAAAGACTATCTGGGAGACACCTGGTTTTGGCATAGGTTTGTCTGGAAACTCCCCCCAGCTTTATTTAAGCCCATTGAAAATATTTCTGTATTTCTTTTGGCATTGTTTCACTCTCCAAAAGAGCTATGGCAGATAACCAAGTCAAGATGGAAAACTGACGCTGCGTTTAAAAAACTCGCTGGAAAATTCCCAAAAGTCAACTCCTGTTTTACTGAAACAGACATTGATCACTTAGCTACCCTAATGCGGAACTTCTACTGCTCAACCATTTGGCAAAAAGGGGATATCCTCTTGGTGGATAACCGCAAAGTTGTCCATACAGGTATGCCTGGAGAAGGCCCCAGGACAATTAGAGCCCTGATCGCCAACCCGCTTCAAATGAAATATACCAAAGACCAATCCGGCTGCTATTCCTGCCAGGACAGAACTACTGAAAGTATTGGCTACTACATGGCAAAAGGAAAAGTGAAACAGGATAAAGCTGAATAAATGCGCAGCTATCATTCTATTTCCGCTGCAGCAGTAATTACTGCAGCGGCTGCCTATGCTTGACATTGCGATTCCGAATCTTTATCCTCTATAACCTTTTAATTTATAATTACCTAAAAAATCATTTTCTAGGGCTGCCCGACAGGCATCAAGCCTACCTGCATGTGATCGAAGAGATCTCATATCAGCAGCCTGACGAAGATGTGCAAACCGCCATACAGCTTATAGGAATGGCGGCAAGCTTTAGCATTTCATACAAACGCGCCCGCAATCTTTACAAACAGGAAATATGGGCATGGGCAGGAGGGATCGGTATAGGCCTGCTGTATATCATTTTCTTCAGATAACGCAGATTCTGAAGCCCCCGCACCATAGGGGGGTTAGAAATCGATAATCTTTAACCCATGATTGCGGCCTAAAAGCGAGATTAGGGCGCAATCATGGGTTTAAGGCGCGACAGCTTCTACAACCAACTGTTGCGAAGTGCTGCGGCCGCGGTCATCGATTACCCGCACTGAAAACTTGCCTGAACTTGCTTGCCAAGCAAGCGGCTGGCTGCGTGAAGTCTTTCCTATAAAGGTTTCATTTAAAAACCAATAAAGGGTATTGACATCGGCACCGGCAGCTGCACTGAAAAGAATCGTGTTCTCTTTTTTAGGGCGCCGCAAGGCATATACTACGTCTTGTTTTGGAGAAATAATCCGCGGCGCTTCCCCCTCATAACATTCTAAACAAGAAATTTCATACGAACCTTGCAATGGCATCCTATGCGGCAACCCCGTCTCGGAATAAATCTGCAAGATATCCGGCGGCCGGCATGCCTGTACAGAGGTTTGGAGATTTTTATCTGCAACCTCCCTATGGAGAGTATCTTTTGCGATGGGAGACTTTCCGGGGATAAACCAGGTGCTTGCAAGATTTGGGCAATGCGGGTTAGGCAATGCACCGGAGGCCTCGCAAACCATGACCTTAGTTAAATTCATGTCCGGAGCAGGCGTAACAAGATCCGGCAAAGACCCTATTTCCTTGCTGATAGCATCGATAAGGGAAAAAAATAAAGGAGCTGCGCTCTTGGCTCCTATAAAGGCGGTATGCGCCTTATTATCAAAATCTCCAAGCCAGACTGCCAGGACATATGGGCCAAAAATGCCGACCGACCAGGCATCCCTATACCCGGAAGAGGTGCCGGTTTTCCAATAAACCGGCACCTGCTCTTGTGGTTTATAAGGATATGGCGTGCTGCGCAGCATATCTAAAGTGAGGAAGCTAGCCTCCTGGCTTAATAAACTCACTCCTTGAGAGTGTGCATCATCTATTTTGGCTCGAAGCGGATGCCAAATGCCGCGATTCAGCAGCATTGCATAAAGGCCGGCCAACTCGTGCATAGTCAGCTCTGCACTCCCTAAAGCTATGGACAAGCCATAAGATTCCTCCGGCCGCAAGCGGGAAACTGATGCCTGCTGCAAAAACTGGTAAAGCGAAGGCGCTTTTAACTGATGTGTTAAAGATAAAGCAGGTATGTTGCGGCTTAAAACCAGGGCATCTTTAGCTTTAATGGGACCTAAAAAATCATGCTCGAAATTTTCAGGGGCATAGCCTGCATAATTGCTGGGGATATCATAGAGAACAGTGCAAGGATGAATCAAGCCCTGGTCCATGGCAAGGGCATAGATAAAGGGTTTAATTGCCGAGCCCGGAGAACGTTTGGCTAGCGTGCCATTGATCTGGCCATGTATGGAGTCGCTGAAATAATTCCCTGATCCCATAAGGGCTTTAATTTCCAAATTTCTGGCATCCACCAGCATAACGGCGGCATTGCACAGGCCCTGTTCGCAGTGCTTTTGCAGATATTGCTGTGTGATTTTTTCTACGGTCTTTTGCAGTTCAAGATTCAAAGTTGTCAATACCTTGAGCTGCCCGGTTTGGCGTAAAACGGCGTTCACAAAATGAGGAGCGTGAAAAGGGAGATTTTTTTTGGTTAATTGAAAGGGCAAATCCAGCAGATCTTTATATAATATAAGATCTTTGGGGTGGATAGTTGTCCAGCGTTTGAATAACTTTTTTTTAGCGGCAGATATACGGTCGATATTTGCAGCCTGATGGCTGCGCCGCAGCGGATTTTGGGGAATTACGCTTAGTTCAAGAGCTTCAGGAAGATTGATGTCTTTAGGAAGCTTATTAAAATAGATCGCACTAGCTGCGCCTACGCCTTCAATATTGCCTCCATACGAGACGAGGTTTAAGTAAGCTTCAAGAATTTGCTGCTTGGAATACCGTAATTCAAGTTCAAGGGCTTTCAAGATTTGCTGCAATTTGCCTGAGCCCTTTCTTGTCGGAATGCGATCGATTATGCGGGCCAGCTGCATGGTGATAGTCGAGGCTCCAATCGGCCGGGAGCGAATGATGTAGGTTTGCCAGGCTGCTTTTATTAAAGAGGCAGGGTTGACGCCGGGGTGGATGAAGAAATATTGATCTTCTTGCAGCAGAGCGGCTTGTATGAGCAAGGGAGAAATTTCTTCCAAGGGAGTGAATATCCGGTATTTTTCATCACTGGAAAGCGTTATGCGCAGTAAACGGCCTTGGTCGTCATAGACTGTTTGAGAAAAAGAAAAGCCTTCAAGTAAAGGAGAAGGCGGAACCAGCCATCTAACCCCTTGGTATGCAAGCATAAAGACGGCTCCCGCCATCAAGGCAAAAAAGCATAAATGCAAGGGTTTTCTTTGACTCACTTTCTTGCCTATGTTTACTCGACTGCAATCTTCCCTATTATATCTTGTGCCTGGATTCTTTCATCATTGAGATCCTGCGCAAAAATTGGCGGTACGCAATATATGCCCTTATTTACAGCCTTAAGTGTGTAGTTAAAGTGGGATGTTGTTTCATCCAGAGAGCAATTAAATAGGATGCGGTCTTCCCTGATGTCAGCATGCTCGCAGGCAGCTGCATTTATGCTATGAGGGACAACTTCAAAACCCCCAGGCAACAAGTCTGCAATTAGATAACTGCCTGAGCTCTCCTCACTCTTATTTAAAGAACGGACGCGGACATGCACGTCAATTTTTTCACCGACTTTAATTGCATTTATTTTATTTCCCTTTCCATCAAGATATTCACGAGTGATTTCTATTCCCTTTTTGATGGGTTTTTCCGGGGAAGAACTGTCAAAACCCGACTGTTGAACTTGGTAAAAATAACCTTCAGCTTGCGGGTTATGAATACTGATTTGTTTTACGGCATCATGATCATCCGATAATTCTTGAATAGCAAGCTTGGTGGAGTCTGAAGGGGGAACGACTTTAGAGCAGGCAAACAATGCTATTACGGTGCCGGCTGCGGAAGAAATATTCAGCCGTTCTCCATTTACTCCTTGCACTAGTGCTGCAAGGTTTTTCCTGTTCATTATCCCCAGATGGCCGGGAAAATGGCGGGCAAGCAATGCAAGGTAAAGCGCATCATCTGCCGCAACGGGTTCATGCATGCGATAGAGTGCAATTAACCTCTCCGCTTCTTTTTGGCTTTGCATGAGCTGAAATGTCGACGCCAGATAAGAACTGATTAAATGGCCCTTCCATGCATCGCCATGATTCTCAGTAAGGTAGCATAGCAGGTTTGCAACATAGTTAGTCGTAACGCGGCCCGTTCTTGTTAGCAGATAAATGGCATGGGCTTGTTTAGAAGCATCTGAAAGGCTATAAGCATTTTGCTGCACATAGTTTTCCAAGTAGCGGCAGCCATTTGCTAACAGATCGGAAGGCAGCGGACAGCTTTCGTCCTTTGCTTCTATCATATATTCAATTGCAAAGAGCGAATCCTCATCATTCTCGGCGGACCCGGGAAATCTGGAAAAACCGCCGCTGCCCGTTTGCCTCTCACGCAGTACTTGTAAGGTTTTTTCAAACTCCTTGCATTCGCAATTTGACTGCCTGTTTTTTGCAAGCCGGGCATAGGCTTTAGCTATGAGCGTTTGCGTGCTAATTGAAGGGCATGCGGCCAAGTAAGAATGGATCCCCTCGATTAAAATTAAAGGATTTGCTGAAGCATTAGCCCGTACAATCCGATAGTCAGGATATAGTTGGCGCTCAAGGGAAATCGTTTTTTTTAGTTCTTCGCTATAGCCATTGATTAACCGGGTCCTATAGGCCGCAGGCGGACGTATACTTATTGCTGCACTTCTTTCGCTGGTGTTGTCGCCCTGTGCGACCGCAATTTTTATTTGGGCCTCGCCCAGCCTCTCTTTAGCTTTAATCTCAAAGCCAATAGTGCTTTTTTCCCCGGCAGGAATAATTATCCTGCGCTCGGCAGCTGAAGATAAAATCATCTCATCCTGGGCAAACCCTTTCATTTCAAGAGCTGGGGAAACTTCTATGCGCACAACTGCAGGGGTGCCATTATCCAATTCTTTCAAACAATTTGTAATAGCAACTGCCACGACACTGCTATCGCCTGGAGCCATAAAGGCAGGGGCATGCGGCATGATGGCAAAGCTGGCCTGGACTTGAGTTGCACAGCTAGCGCTTCCCAAAGCATCTGCTGTTGCAGCAACAGCCATTAGGCGCAATTTGCCGTTAAAGTAATCCGGAAGCCGGTAAGTGATGGTCTTTGTTTCTTCACCGGCATCTATAACTCCTGACCAAAAAATAACAGGAGCTTCTGCTTTGCGCTTAAAAGGATTTTGCTGCAGCATGAGGCGGGCTTGACGCCGGTCTCCTCCAATTGCGGAAGAGTACTCCTCCCCTTTATATTTTGGCAGGATTAAGTCTGCCATTTGCGACGTCTTGACATCCAAGGCTTGTTTACGAAAAAAATAGGCCAGCGGGTCAGGGGAAACGAAATCGGAAATTTGCAATATGCCTTCATCAACAGCAAAGAGAATGATTTTAGCCGGTTTGCTTGCACTAAATTGAATGGGCAGCTCTTCTCCAGGACGCACAAAGTCCGGGGCTTTAACATCCACTTGCAAAGCCTGCCCTTCGCATCTGACATTAAAATGGGCAATGGCATAGCTTAAAGGGTTAAGGTAAATTTCATCCGCATCCCAGGCTCGTATGAAAGCTACATTCACATATCCGCTTCCTTGAAATTCTGCCGGAATGGCAATTGTTTGCGCAGTGCTGGAATCCCCGCTAAACCATTTATAGGCGTAGACCTTATCCCGTTCAATCGTGATTAAACCGCTTCCTTTAAAAGGCGCCGTCAGCTTGATTTCAATAGTGTCTCCGGGACGATATTCTTTTTTATCCAATTTCAAGCCAAGTTCACTATCTGTTAATGGCCCATTTTCATCCGCTACTGAAAACGGGTATTTACTTAATTGGCGGCCATTGGCATCTGTAATCGCCAGTACATAGCTTCCATATGCCGAAACAGGCAGCGGGTAAGCAACCCCCTCCTTTTGAATGCTGAAAGAGTTTTTACTTATCAGTACGTCTTGCAGCTGTGCTTGATAGCCATAGCTTCCATTAGGTTTTTTAACCAAGGCTGGAATTTTTTTTCGTTCAAATAATTCAATGGAAAGATGATCGATGTCGATAGGGTGCAGCTGGGTATCGATCGCAATATAATGGATGGTTGCCGGTTCATCTTTTTTAAGGCAGCCGGAATGGCTATCTTCCTTATAACCAATAAGGCAGCCGGCAGAATTAATAAAAGCGGCTTTTGCTGCAATGATGCCGCGGCCGCTTTCCCCTTCAAAACCCTCTGCAAGCAATTGGAGATGGCAGGGATTTTCCATATAGTCTACCGGCAAAACAAGCTCTGCGAAGCCCATGGCATCTGTGAAAATTTCCGCCAAAGACACCTCCAGGTCCTTGGCTTCTGCATCTGCTGCAGCAAAATGATAGTCTTTATACTGCAGGACGGAAAAGGGACGGGAAGAGAAGGTCATTTTAGCCTGGACTTTGCAATTGGCAGCAGGGACACCCGACAAGTTCATTAGCTTTATTTTTGCGCGCAAGTTTTCGGGCGCAAGCCAACCTGAAGCTTCAGGTTCAAATGCCAGATCCATTTTCATCTGATCAGGCAAAAAATCTTCGACTCTAATAGGATGGAACCCGAGCAAGCTGCCTTGGCCATTGTCTTTAACGATATACACTTTGATGTCGTATGTTCCAGTCAAAGCTGAAGCAGGGAGTTGATAGTCCAGTGTAAAAAAACCATGGATGGGCAAGGCTGCTTTTTTATTCAAAACAACTAATCCCCGCGGGTCAGAGATAACCACTTCAACTGGCAAACCTTTTTCTGCATCCTCTGCAAACCGTTTTTTGACAATGACTCCGCAGTGTACGCATTCATCCGGACGATAGATATCGCGGTCGGTAAAAATAAATGCGTTTAAAGAATCTTTCGAAGCAAACCTGGCCCCGCCGACATCAAAACGGGAATAATTAAGCTGCCTGTCGCTGCGTTGATAGGGAATAAAAGAAGTGTCTATACCTTTGCGCACTAGATATGCTGCAGGGGCGCGTTCATTCTTGCAATCATCGACAGACGGCAGGACGGCATGCCCCCCCTCATCGGTTTGCGCTTGAAGAATAGGCAAGCCATTTCTTCCAATTAATGCAATTTCTGCAAAGGGGACAGGGAGGCCTGTAGTAATAGAATGCACAAAGAGGTCGTGGGATCCATCTGCATTATTTTTTACCAAGGAGTCCATATCCGTCATCAATACTAACCGGCTATCTGCCACTCCTGTCGGCCTGCGATTACTGGAATCCCACGATTCAGCCTGCAGGATAAATAACCCAAGAGGCCTTTCACTGTCTGTAAAATGCTCTTTCAAATCCAATGAAGCGTATTGTAAAATTCCTTCATCAGCTGCATTGAAAGGGCGGACTTCGCTGATGATCCGGCCGATTTCTGCCACGCCAAAGTAGTGGTTCATGAATTGAGGATTCTGCAAATGGCCATAGGTTTGCGTAATCAAATGGTTCACGTTATTTTCCGGGATGCGGCAAATGTTAAAACGCACCTCAGGAATTCCCCGAACTTGAATATCGATTTTCTGCTCTCCATTCAAGGCCAGCAGGGACCCTTCAGGAATAAAACGGATTTCTTTTGGAAATGCTGGCGACTTCAGCACATATGCGAGGTCATTCTTAAGATGAAAACCCCCAAATCCCGGCAGCCCTTTCTTTAGTTGAATGTACAAGTGACGCGAAGAAGGGACCAGGATCTTGAAGCGCTGGATTGCGGAATTCGGGTATTCCTCCGGCAATGGCTGCAGCTCCACTTTCATCGCCTGCGATAGCACCTCTGCAGACACTTCACCAGGGTTTTTCCAATGATAATCATGACGGACCCCTTCAAATTGTGTTTCCGGATAATCCCTTGGCAAAAGATACACATTTAGATGGCTCAAAAGATCTTTGATGTTAATACCTGCAGTGGTTTCAAGCGTTAATACTTGCTCCGGCTGCCTATTTTTATCGTAAATGATCCCGGCATTAATAGCGGTGATTTGCAGGAAGCTGCCGGCGTCAGGAAGTTGCATCTTTTTCGCGAGGCTTTTTTGAGTTGCACTGGTCTTAGATATAGCTTGCACCCCTTTTTCAATGATCAGATCGAGGAATCTCGGTTCAGCCGGCAGCGATGAAAGGGCCGCTTCTATAAAGGCTTTGCGTTGATGCTTGTCGTAGCTAAATTTTAAAGGGTAGGGCGTTTCAGTAAATGCCAATGCGCCGTCCCGCACCTCTTTAAACACCAAGCGGCATTGGCGTTCAAAACTGACAGGATCGATAGGGAAATTACCCTCAACTGCCGCCAAGATTCTTTTTAGACCGGGGTCTGCAGGATCCTGATAAAAGCTGAGTTCTTGTATCTCTATTTCGAAGGGGTGCGTAGAAAACTGGCACTGACAGGCTTTCATTTTAACAGATTCGGCAAATAGCTTTTTGTTAAAAAAGACTGTATATAACTGACCCGCCGGCCAGTCTTCTTTAGGCGTAAATTGCAGCTCGCTATCGCTATTCCAGCGCCACTCTCCTGCAATAGGGGGCGTCATTGCAATGCCGGACCTGACTGGTTTGCCAACCTCGGACAAAGGAGCCACAGAACGGGAAGAAAGCCAACCGTGTTCTTGAACGCCAAAATTGATAATTAGCGGATCAGGCACCAGTTTGACGGCATTATAAGTGATTCCAGGCGGTATTATCTCTGCCGTAATACGGTCAGCCTGATGCAGCGGTTGAGACCAATAAACGAATATTCCTCCTATCAGTATTGCGTTAAGAAAAATGAAATTTTTCCATGGATGCGTTTTAAAAAAATTAAAGGCTTTCTTTACCCAGGGAGGGCTGGACCAAGAAAATGTACCGAACAGTAATTGCAAAAGGGAAATGCACGATGACGCCATTCCGGCAAAGATAGAGGAAAGCACTTTCATAAAGTAACCTGAAAAAGATAAATAGAGCTGACGAAAAATCCTGATGAAGCAGCTTAAAGCTATTCAACAGCTAAGATTCTGTTTGCTGCCTTCCGATTATAAGGCAGTAATCAGGATCTAATCAAGAAAAGCTGAGCAAAATAATCTTGTTGGAGCTATAGTATTTGCACCAAAATTAAAAACAACCCCTCAATTTTACACAGTGTATCTATATGCTTTTTACACAATACCATCCTTATTCCAAATCTTGCAGCTTCCTGACAAGTTATGTTCAGCACGAAGGCACCGGAGCAATAATGGGCTGCAGTATTTCACATTTGCAAAAAGTCGCAAATAAAATGCAGCTTGACCCGGCTTCAGGAGTTTGGCCGAAGGAAAAAATAACCCGCAGCCACCGTTATATTTCTTGCTTAACTCCATCTAGTGAAGACGGGTTTAAATTCTATCGGTTAAAGAATGCTTCCCTTAAAAAAGGCGCATATAGTTCTGTTTATATTGACGCCATTGAAGTTATGAGCGGCAAACCTTGCGCCTATAAAATAAGAAGGCATCAAGCACCCGCCTCATTTAATCCCCTCGAGCTGCCATCCGCCCATCCTCAAAAGCTCCGGACGCATTCGCAAAATTCAGAAAACACACTCCCTCAAATAAGTATTTTGGAAGATACTGAAAGGCTTGATTGCGGCAATTATGCTGATCAAGAAATACAATTTGAAGGTGAGAGTGAAGAAGCGAGAAACCTGCACCTGTTAAGATGTGAAGTAGAAAGAAATCCTGAGCTTAAGAAACTCTTACCCTTGGATGCAAGTGGAAAACCCTATATTCCCTTTGTTGAATTGCTTGACGTGGTTAAGTGGGCAGATAGGGAAGATCTTGTACTAGAAAAAGGCGACCTTACATTACAAAACTATATACAACATCCGGCAGACTATAAAGCCAGCGCAGATAAGACCTGGACTTTCGCTAAACAATTACTGGCAATTTTAAAATTGTTAGAGGAAATGGACGTTGTCCTTCCCGATTTTAAATCCAAAAATACCATCATTACATTGGCAAATGACGCCCTTAAGTTAATCGATTTTGATGCTATTATAAGGCTGCCTTCAGATGATCCCACTCCTTGCAATGAAATTCAAGCCCTTCATACCGCTCATTATCTTACTCGCAAAAACAGCCAAATGCTTAAAGAAGCTAGGACAAATAATGCAGCACGCAAGGCTTTGCAGTACAAGCAAAGAGTCAGTTTTGCACATACGCTTTTCGAATTACTACGGCAGTTTCCTATCTCTATTGTGGATGAAAAATCGCAGGAACTGCATATAAAGAAAAAGCAGAACTATACTGAGTTTGATCTAACTAAAACAACCGCGTTTGCAAAAATGCCAAAGGATTTACAAAATTTATTTCATACACTACTGGATGACAAACTTCCTTCACTTAATGAGGCGGAATTAGACAGGCCCCTCAAAAAGGAATATGAAAAAGTGTATAATACTATATGCCGAGCGCATCCTATAGGAGATGTTTTAACTGACCCTGTTGTTTAAGCTTTAAACCCGACTTGCTACCTTCTAAGACCCTGATTCGAGCTCTTAGAGAGAAAATAATTTCGAATATGACTTATTATAAGATAGCAAGCCGGGTTTTAATTACGGTTAAAGACATAAAGAGGCTGTGAAAGAAAGAAGGTTTATGGAAGACCTTGAACTTTACAAAAAATGCCTGAAACTGCCTGAAGCTGATTTTCAGCGTATTGAACACGAAGAGGCGATGGTGGCCAAGGTTTATGCTGTCACCGCACCCGCCGGCAAGTTCATTTTAAAAATTAGCGATCGCCCTAATGATTACTATCGCGAGGTGTTTTTTCTAAAACAACTCGTCGGCAAGCTTAAAGTACCCAAAATTATTCAGGCGATACCGCCATCCACTCAAAATACATCTGGAGCTATTCTGATGGAGCGCCTGCCTGGCAGCCTCCTTAAAATAGGCGAATTGACAACAGCCCTTGCTTTTGAAATAGGGCAGAATCTGGCCCTTATCCACCTCAACCGCTTGCCAGGCTACGGCGACCCTCATCAACACACTTTATCCCAAGACCAAGAACCTTATTTTACCCTGAAATTCGAAGAAGGGTTGGCTGAGTGCAGCCGGCAATTTCCCAAACGCTTGCTGGAACGCTGCCGGCAGTATTATGCCGTAAATGTACATCTATTGCGGGAAGTCGACGGGCCTTGTTTTGCGCATCGAGACTACCGCCCCGGCAATCTCATGGTGCATGAAGGAAAGCTGCAGGGGGTTATTGACTGGGCAAGGGCCCGTGCCAGCTTTGCAGAAGAGGATTTTTGTTCTATTGAACATGGGGAATGGATAAGCGGCCCCGAACTTAAACAGGCATTGCTGGCTGGATATGAAAGAGTCCGCACTATTCCTAATTATGCGCCTTTAATCCCATTCTTGCGCTTGAACAAAATTATTGCCATTATGGGCCTTATTGTCAGATCCGGCAGTTGGCAAAATAGCGCGTCACGCCTCTATCAATACAATATGCAAGCGCTTGAAACGCTGCTTAATTAACTTCTTCCAGTTTTGTTATAAATGCTTCAAGAGAACGATTAAAATGTTCAGGCTCATCTGCAAATAAAGCATGGCCGGATTCAAACACTTCCATATAGCTATTTGGAAGGTTTTTTTGCATTTTTTCCATGTATTGGATGCGAGGCCCGTTTATAACTGCCATGTAAGTTGGCGTCCGTATTTTAGGCAAAAGCGATCGGAAATCTTGCAGGATGTAATTATAAAGCAACGTCATTACTGTGTCAGTAGATGTCCTTAAGGCCACTTCAGTTAACCTTTCGTAATACTCTTCACTATAAGGTTTTTTGAAGATCATCTTGATGAATTTTTTTGTATTTGCTACGCGATCCATTTGAAATTGGCTCCAAAACTCCACGATTGAAGGATAGAACGACACTGTTGGATCCAGCCCGGCAATTCCATCTACTAAAACTAATCCTCGAAGTTTCCCGGCTGCAAAATGAGCTGCATAATTTAACACCTGTGGCACGCCGATAGACCACCCTACAAGTATCAACTGCTCCAAATTAAGACTTCTGACAACTGCCTGAATATCTTTGGCCATCATAAAGGCATTATGACCTTCCAAGACTTTATCTGAATCGCCCTGGGACCGAGGTTCCATGGCGACTACGTGATAATCATTTGAAAAATGGGCAATCTGCTTTTCCCATATCCAAGCCGGCATCATCACTCCGGGCACAAATAAAATCGAAAGCTTTTTTGCTCTTTCAGGTTTGGCAGCTATATAGTGAATCCTTGCACCCTCGCTATCTGCAAAGCCATCGGCAATACCTTCCATAACGCCTCTATTTATATTCAAAAAAAACAGCCGTTTCTTTTTATAAGTTTTAGAGCAATAAATAAAAACAATCCAGCTCACTTCAACTATTTCCCAAAAATGGCCATTAGAGGAAAATGGTATCCAACCCTGGTTTCTATGAGTAAATTATATCCAAGCAAAAATGATGCTTTAACTTTTTTCAAAGAAGATTACGGAAGCTCCCGGGAATTATTTAGGCAAGCCGCTTTGCAAAACCCTCAAGTAGCATCCACGAATGTAATTCCTATTACCGCTAAAGGTCCTTGTGATGAACAATTATTTATTGATTTGGCTTGGCAAGGTGTTAAAAATCCTACTGAAATGGTGCTTCATGTCAGCGGTACACACGGTGTAGAAGGTTTTATCGGCTCAGCGATTCAAGCTTACGCATTGGCCAATTGTTCATTAAAGCCGCATCAAGCCATTCTCTACATTCACGGACTCAACCCTTTTGGAATGGCTCATCTGCGGCGCGTCACAGAGAACAATGTCGATTTAAACCGCAACCTGACTTCCCAACGAACCTCTCCAAAATATGCAGATAAGATTCAAGAATTGCATTTCAATGCTTCTACAGAAGAATCTACTCAAATACACCTGGAAAAGCTCGAAAAACTTTACGGAGCAGCCGAAATCAGGACGACATTGATTGGCGGACAATATGATTATCCTGAAGGGTTATTTTATGGGGGCAAGCAAATCGAAGAAGGTCCGCAAAAAGTATTAGCCTGGATAGAAGACCATTTTAGAACTACTCAAGAACTGCTAAACTTTGCAATTATTGATGTGCATTCTGGCTTGGGGGCATATGCTGCCGATATTCTTATTACTCCGGAATCACTTCCAAAACAATTTATCGATTTTTTTGGAAATAGAATCAGTTTGCAAGAACAAGAAAAAACTGTCGGCTACAGGGCATCTGGCATATTTACAACGGCTTTGAAAGAGACTATTTGCAAAACTATGAATCGCACTAAAGGGTATGTCTTAGGGCAAGAATTTGGCACATTTCCCTTTATATCAATCATTACAGGCTTATTGCAGGAAAATGTCAGGTTTCATAAAGCTAAACGACAAGGGCGATCTTTAAATGTGAATAGTGCTGAAACCCAATCCTTTTTGAGATTGTTTTATCCGCAAGACGAACTGTGGAGACAAAAAGTTATGGATCTTGGCGTCAACTTACTTAAAGATACATTCACCTTACTACACTCATAAATAGGCAATATGGACAACCTTCGCAAAAAGATTCAAGACATAGCGGCGGCAATTATGCCCCATGATACATTGGAGCAGGAACATAGCAATTTTGCCGCTAGTTGGTTAGCTTCAGATGCCGAAATATTCCGCATTGCCAAACCAGATGTACCGAATATTCACCTGGTGTCCTATTTTTTATTGATTGATCCCGCTGCCCAAGAATTCCTCTTGGTGGATCATAAAAAAGCCGGACTTTGGCTGCCGGCAGGAGGGCATGTCGAACCTGGCGAACACCCTAAAACAACAGTTATTAGAGAGGCCAAAGAAGAGCTGGGCATTGATGCAGAGTTTTTATTCGAGGCTCCGCAATTTTTATCTGTCAGCCAAACCGTAGGCAATATGCCTCCGCACACAGATGTTTCATTTTGGTATCTTCTACGCTGTAACCGGCAAACTTTATTAACGATCGACAAAGAAGAATTCCATCAGGCGCGCTGGTTTCATCATACCGGGATTCCCTACGAGCGCACCGACCCCCATATG
Source organism: Verrucomicrobiota bacterium (assembly GCA_023428915.1). Taxonomy (GTDB): domain Bacteria; phylum Chlamydiota; class Chlamydiia; order Chlamydiales; family JAEYWL01; genus JAEYWL01. Next base: position 24,712 of record JAEYWL010000130.1, on the reverse strand, counting down.
AAACGCTGCGTGCTTAAAGTTCTTAAGAAAATTGCTACACAAAACAGCTATGACCTTTCAGTAAATGAATACACAAGCAACACCGCGCATCTTCATCCGGCAGCACAGGCGCAACGCTTCCTCAACAGCTTGCCGAAAGCGGCAAAAATCCTGGATATGGGCTGCGGCCCGGGCAGGGATGCCAAAATTTTTTCAGAGCAGAGATTAGAAGTTACCGGAATAGATTTTTCCCAAAACATGATTGATGCTGCCCGCCAGAATGCCCCATTAGCTAAGTTTATCCTTATGGATGTCGAACATTTGACTTTCCCAGCAGAAATTTTTGACGGCATATGGGCCAGCGCCATTTTTTTGCATATTCCGAAACAAAACTTCAGCAAAATACTTGCCCGCATTCATACCATTTTAAAACCTGGCGGCCTCTTTTACTTTTCGGTTAAGCAGGGAGAAAATGCCGATCTGCTTGAAGGAGATATGCGCTATGGGGGCCTTGAAAAATATTGGTCTTTTTATACTCTGGAACAGTTAACTTGCTTGCTTCAGAAAGCCGGATTTAGGATAGTTGAAACTGTAGTGGAAAATAAAAAGACCCATTACGACACACATCCCTTCATTAAAATCTTTGCGGAGAAAGTATGAAAATCGGTGTGCTCTCTGATAGCCATGACCAAGGTGAAATGATTCAAAAAGCGGTTGAACGCTTTAACTTTGAAAAAGTTTCCTGGGTGTTTCACTGCGGCGACTGGGTTTCTCCCTTCGTACTGCATTTTTTTCAGGGCTTGCAAGCACCTCTGCGCGGCGTATTCGGCAATAATGACGGCGATAAATTTCGTCATCTGGCCAATAAAAATAATTGGGGCCTGGATTTAGAATACGAAGAGCGATTCTTAGAGATTGAGCTGGACAATAGGCGCATCGCCGTATTTCACGGCGACTACGCAGAAATTGTGGAAGCCCTTGTTATTTGCGGCAAATACGATGCCGTATTTCACGGGCATACCCATAAGCGGGTGAATCATTATCATAATAACACCCTTTCCTTAAACCCCGGTTCGCTAATGCAAGAAACCTCTCCAGGCATTACAGAGGCCAGCATTGCCATTTACGACACGGAAAAGCATATCGCCACCCACATTATGCTATAGGCTGGATGGCTCCGTATTTTTAGCAATCTGCGGCTCCTTAACATTTAAAAACCGGCTAAACATTTTTCCAAAGCAAAAGAGCCAAATTTTTCTAGGCAGCAGCCTTGTTGTGACCAAGGTTTGCACTTTATTCATAAAACCCGGAATTACCTGCATCTTTTTCCCCAGGCCAGCCAGGGACTCTTTTGCAACAGCTTCAGGAGTCATCATTGGAATTTTCTGCTTGCCTTCCAGGCTGAAAAACTTGATAGCGCCAGGTGTATTCGTGGCTCCAGGAAATACTGTGACTACATCAATACCGTATTTACCTAATTCCCACCAAAGGGTCTCTCCCAAATTAGCCAAAAATGCTTTAGTTGCCGCATACTGACTTAAATAAGGAGACCCTGACAATGCTGATCCAGAAGATACAAGCACAATGCCGCCCTTGCCGCGCTTGCGCATAGCATTCGCCACGCTATGAACCATAGCCACTGCAGCCGTAATATTGATGTGCACCATAGCGTTAAGCTCTTCGGTGGAAATGTCGACCCACTCGCGCAATTTACCATCGGCAAACAGATGGGTTGACGCATGATTGCAGCAAAACAAGCCTATTTCATGATCTGCAATTATTTGCAGAACCTTGTCAACTCCTTCTTTTGCGCCTAAATCAGCTTCTACAGCTATGACTGAAATATTATAAGTGCTTTTCAACTCTGCAGCTGTGTCCTGCAATTCTTGCGGCAAAATATCTATTAAAATCAGCTGCATTCCGGCAGCCGCAAGCTCTATTGCAAAGGCTTTGCCAATGCCTCTTGCCGCGCCAGTTACAACTGCACAAGCTCCGTATCGCTTCACTAATTCCATATCCCACCATAACTTCGTACCCGTGCCCGAAAAACAACCTTATTATTAAAATTGCCTTTAAAAATATCAAATAGGTCTTTTTTGTAAATACTGTCTTAAGTCTCTTTAATGATATTCGTTATTGTAAAATCTCATAAATCGGGCACGGGCACATACACTTATGGGTAATAAGATGCTTTCTTACTTATTGCTTTAAAGAAGCCATGTCGATGGTAAAGCGGTACTTTACATCGGACTTGAGCAATCTTTCATAAGCTTCATTGACCTGTTGGATAGCGATCACCTCGACATCAGAAGTGATATTGTGCTTGCCGCAGAAATCCAGCATCTCCTGGGTTTCAGTAACGCTGCCAATCATGGAACCGGAAAGATTGCGTCTTCCTGCAATAAGCGCAAAGGCTTCGACATTTAATGGTTTTGACGGGGCGCCGACGAGCGTTAAATTACCTTCATGACGCAATAAGTTGAGATAAGCATTAATGTCGTGATCTGCTGAAACAGTGTCGATGATGAAGTCAAAACTCCACGCGTGTTTTTGCATCTCTTGCTGGTTTTTGGAAACCACAACCTCATTTGCTCCTAAACGCAAAGCATCTTCTTTTTTGCTTTCAGAGGTAGTAAACACCACTACATGAGCTCCAAAAGCATGTCCAAATTTTACTGCCATATGCCCTAAGCCCCCCAGGCCAACCACCCCAACTTTCTTGCCTTTTACTGCGCCCCAGCGTTTCATGGGCGAATAGGTCGTAATGCCTGCGCATAATAAGGGTGCCACACCTGCTAGATTTAAATTAGAGGGCACCTTTAATACAAAATGCTCATCAACGACTATGCTGGTGGAATAGCCGCCATAAGTAACCCCTCCTAAATGCTTGTCAGGGCCATTGTAAGTCAATACCATGCCCGGACAAAACTGCTCCATACCATTTTTGCAGTGAGGGCAACTTCTATCAGAATCCACCATGCAGCCTACAGCCACAACATCGCCGATCTTATATTTAGCGACCGAACTTCCTACTTTAGCCACTTTGCCCACAATCTCATGTCCAGGAACAACCGGATAAACCGTAGGCATGGCGCTCCATTCATTGCGCACCTGGTGCACATCAGAGTGGCAAATCCCGCAGTAAAGGATTTCAATTTGTACATCACCGGCTGTAAGATCGCGCCGGCTGATTTCAGTCAGTTCTAAACGCGCTTTTGCATCTGCCGCTGCATATGCCTTTGCTTTATCCATAACTCCTCCTAATTGAATTAGTAATGCCTAATTGTTTTGTACAGCACGAGCTATTTTTTTAAACTAAAATAAAATTATTTCTTGCCTGTTTAGTCAGATACCTGTATACGACACGACCTAATTTGAAAATAGGACTCATCATGCGCTGGCTATTCTTTTTGTTATTCTTCCTGCCATTATCGGCAACTGACGAAATAGAAATAAAAGATCTCCCCTTATCCAACCAAAGCAGCGGGCTTTCTGCAATTGTCAATAAGTCTGTAAATGTCATTTCCGGGCATTTTTTAGATAGCGCAACCGATTTAACCGTAATTTGTCCAGAAGAGTTCAATTTTGAACGGCATTATTGCAGCAAAGACTATGGGTTCAACTCTCTGTATCACTCTTGGAGCCATAATTGGTATAGTTATATCAAAAGAGATCCGCGCATTGATGAGAAAAATCAAAAGTACTACTTGTATGACAAGTCCGGCTCTTCGATGATTTTTAATAAATCTGCAAAAGACCCCAAACCTCTTAAGCATGCGATTCTTTTTAGAACAGCTGAGAATAAAGGCACAAGCAACGTTGGCAGCGGGATTATTAGTGCGCGCACTAATATGAAGAACCTAAATTTTGTAGAAAGTATTCTAAACTATCAGCTCATAATGCCAGATGGCACTAAACGGATATATCTCAGCGATAGAAAGGCTAGTTTTTTAAAACTTGAAGAAAAGCCTAATGGCAATAAAACCATCTATGAATATGAAAATCATGGATTAAAAGAAGTTACACTCTGCAATCAAGCCGGCGACACAATGGCCTGGTTTTCCGTTGAAAAAGCGGGCAACGAAAAGTTTAATCATAAGCCGGTAATTAAAGTAAAATCGAGCGACCAGCGCACTATCCGTTACAAATTTCAAAAAGTTCAGTCTAAAAAGGCTAAGCGCTTCTACCTTACTGAAGTGAAGACTGCAGAACATCCACCAGAAAGCTATGAATACGATTTTAAGGTAAAAGCATTAACTATAGAAGGCTGCCTTGAGGTTAAATCCACCTTGGCGCGCATTACAGCTAAACACAGGCCTGACTCGCGGTATTTGCTCAATGAATATTACACAGTTGGCGACAAACATGCGGATATACCTATACCGTTGAATGAAGAGAAGCATGACCTTTGGCTGCACCGGGTCAAAAAACAATTAGCGCCTCTTGGGACTGACAATACGCCTATAGTTGCTTACCAATTTCACTATTTTCCCAATATAGATAAAAATACTAAGAAGCAAAGCAATGGGTATACACATGTCTACGACGCATATGGCAACCTGACAAAGTATTATTACGACACCGAACATCGTTTGCTTCAGGTTGCCCGGCCAGGCCAAAGAGAACGTTTCCATTGGGGCACAGGAAAGGATGATGGCAATCTGGTTGATCATTTTTTCGATGACAGCAGCAATAACGTGCTGTTTAGCAGGCATTATAGCTACGATGACCGCGGCAATGTACTTAAAGACACATTTAGAGGTAACATTACAGGGTTGGGAGTTGAGGAATTTTCGCAACAATACACATACTCTAATAATGGCCTCAACCTTATGCTAACCCAGGACAATGGCCTAGAGAAGTACCTGTATCAATACGTGCCCGGCAAAAATCTATTGTCGGCTAAGTTTACCCTGGTCAATGGAAAGATTGTCGCCAGGGAATTTTATGAATACGATAACAGCAGCTGCCTGCTGTGTAAAATAAAAGATGATGGCACTACATCCCAGAAAGAAAATCTTATTGGTGCAACAGAAAGGGCCATTACCCGTTATGTCCGTAAAAACAGCATTCCTTGCTGGGGTGCGCCGCTGGTTATTGAAGAAAAATATTTAGACTTTGACACAGGACAAGAATGCCTGCTCAAAAAGTTGGTCCAAGAGTTTGACGGTTATGGGCGGATGGTGGCTCAAAAAGTATACGGCAGCGATGGCCAGTACGCCTATACATTAACATGGGCGTACAACGACATGGGCAATGTCATAAGGGAAGTAGATGCCTTAGGCAATGCAACGGCCAGGAAGTTTGATGCTAACGGCAACATGCTTGAAGAGGAATCGCTTGCTTCGGGGTATAAAAAACTCTGCTATTACGATTTTTGCAACCGGAAAATACGGGAAAACATCCAAACCCCTGCAGGAGAGTTATTAGGCAGCGCCTTTGAGTATAATTATCTCAACCAATGCGTTGCTGAATACGATGTGTGCGGCAATAAAACTCGCATAGAGATGGATTGCCACGGCAGAGTGAATCGGAAAACTTATCCGGACGGCAGCCAGGAAAGCTTTTCCTATGATGATGCCGGCAATCAAATTGCAGCTACGGACCAACGCGGGTTTACCACCTACAAGCAATATAATGCCCGCGGCCAGCCCATTTTTATTTCCTACCCTGATGGCACTGCAGAAACTTATACCTACAATCTATGGGGGGCCGTTGTCAGCCATACCGCAAAGAATGGTACGGTAACAAAATATACCCGCGACCATCAGCACCGCATCCTTTCAGAAACTATCTACGACTCTTCCGGCGCCTGCCTGAAAACCACGACAAATACTTATAATGCCTTTCATTTGCTAAATACTTTAGATCCTGATGGCAACCTCATCACCTATAATTACGACGCTGCGGGCAGGCTTATTCAAATATGTAAAAATGACGAATTAACAGAATATGCTTATGACTCTCTTGGAAGGCAAAATAAAATCATCAGCCACACCACAGACCAAGAAGCGGCCGTTACTTGCTATGAATATGACAACCTGGATCAAAAAATTGAAGAAAGGCTCGAGGATAAACTGGGCAATGTCCTGAAGAAAGTCTGCTATCTTTATGATGCACGCGGCAACCAAATTCAAGAGATAAAGCATACCGCAGCAGGACCGGCAATCACTAAAACTGCGTACAACCTGTTCAATCAACCCAGCATTATCACTGATCCTTTAGGCAACAGTAAGCACATCGCTTATAATTATAAGTGCAAGGATGCTTATGGGCGTTATGTGCAGCAGCAAACAGAAACCGATCCCCTTGGGCAGCAGACAATTTCCACTTTCGACACCATGGGCAGGATCGTAAGCGTGGTGAAGAAAAACTCAATTGGCTATGAGCTTGCTAAAGTTGAAAAGCAGTATGACCTCAGCGGCAATTGCATAGCTTCTATCGACACGATCTATAGCCAAAATGGACAACGCCGGGTAATGAATTGCTGGGAGTACGACAGTCTAAACCGCGTCACAGCACAAATTGAGGCTTCCGGCCTGCCGGAACAAAAAATCACCCGTTATGCCTATAATGCCAGTGGAGAAAAGGAAATAATCGTCAAACCGGACGGAATTACTCTAACCCATACCTATGATGCTTTAGGACTGCTGCAACAACTTGCCTCAAGCGATGGCACCATCCATTACCGCTACACTTATTCACCCTCAGGACTTCCCACACAAGTTGAAGACCTGGTAAATAACACCATCACAATCAGGACTTATTATAAAGGAAGGCTGCAGCAGGAAACCTTAGGCAACGGCCTTGCTATCGGCTATGAATATGACCGCATCGGCAGGCCAACTACAGTCATCCTTCCCGATCAAACAACTGTCGAATATACCTATGATCCTTGCTATTTACGCCAAATCACCCGCAATGGCCTCACCCATCGCTATAGCAATTACGACCTGTCCGGCAATTTGCTGGAAGAACACTGTCCAAATGGCAGCATTCTCACTACTAGCTACGACCTGCTAGGACGGCCTCTAACCGCACCCTTGCAAGATGATATTTGTTACGACCAAGCCGGCAACCTAATCAGCTACAAACAAGAAGGGGAAACATTAAATTTTGGCTATGACGATTTATACCAGCTAAATAAAGAAAAAGACCACTCCTATCAATTCGACTCCCTCTACAATCGCGTAAGTAAAGACAATGAAAACTATACCTATAATGGATTAAACCAAATCGTCAGCGAGGACATGGCCTATGACTTCAACGGCAATCTCATCCGCCAAGGTAATGCCCATTACACTTATGATGCGCTTGACCGGCTCATTAAAGTGGATGGCAAAACTACCACTACCTACTGCTACGACTCCTTTAACCGCCGCCTCAGCAAAGAAACGTTGATCAAAAACACTCTTTGCCGGGATGATCGGAATGAACCCATCACTTATTTTTACCAAGGGCAGGATGAAACAGGAGCCTGCCAAAACGGCAAAGTCATTAATCTGCGCTTGCTTGGCCGCGGCAAAGGCGCCGAAATCGGCGCCAACGTCCTCATTGAAATTAACCAAACCCCTTACATTCCTCTCCATGACCACAATGGCAGCATTATCCGCCTCCTCGATTTAAAAGGACGCACCGTAGAATCGTACCACTATACAGCTTATGGGGAAGAAACCGTCACCAACAGCAGCGGCTCAGCCATCACCCCTGTCAATCCCTGGCGCTTCTCCAGCAAACGCACCGATGAGGAAACCGGCTTTGTCTACTTTGGCCGCCGCTACTACTCGCCCGTACTTGCGCGCTGGGTAACAGCCGACCCCATCGGCTTTGATGGCGGCCCCAACCTCTACGCCTATGTACTCAACAGCCCCCTCACCCGCGTCGATCTCTACGGCCTCTACCCCGAATTCGGTCATAGGCCCCCGCCGGAAGTCCTTTGTTTTGGCATGAGAGATATCTTCTATTACGTCGGCAAAGCTCTGGAATTCCTCTTCCATAATTTTATTCCGGTACCTCACGTAAACGACATTTTTTCCGGCGTTGGCCGTCTTATGGCTGGTGAAGGCTTCAGCTTTAAATGCGCAGATTATGGCCACTCGTGTTCTTACGTCTTGCCTGGCGAATCTTATGACGATCATAAGTTATGTTATGGTAATGGTATTTGCAACACTCCTAATGAGGCACGTGAAGGACAGTGTCATGTCCGAACAATGTTTGGAAATTATGAACTCCGTTGTTGTTATAATGAGACGGATGGCATTCTTGCAGATATAGCAGAAGCCGGTATGGAAAAGCTAGGGTATGAATCATGCGCTACTCGCAATCAACGAGCTACTCTGATGGATGCTGTCAATGATGCTGGTGGTCCTGGAAAAGGCATGGCTACTTCTATAGTCTTTAGTAAAGGCGGTATTTATACTTATCATGCTACTAAAAGCATGTCTGACGAATATAGGCAATCGCTAAATATAGTTACACTTGGGTCAGCTAAAATGATCCCAAACTCCAATTTTAGACGTGTAATCAACTACGTTAGCTTAGCCGACCCCGTCCCCTTTCTATGCGACCCCATTGGAATATTGAGGGGAATATTCACAAAAAGTGTTACCATTAAATTCTTATGGCCAAGTTGTAAAAACTTTTTTGACCATCAAATAAAATCAAAAACTTATGAACAAGCTTTAGAAAAAGAAGCTCAAATTTTTCATAATAGAGGAAGAAAATGAAGAAAGTACTTTGTATCTTATTTTTCGTAGTTTCTTCCAGCTTTACCTATGTAGAAGAAGCCAATAAAATAATAAATAGAATCACAACCGAAGTTTGTAAGCAAACCGGTTTACGTGCATTTGGCACCGGTGGTTCTATGTGCCAAGATGTTGAAGGATTAGATCTAGCCTTTATAAAAAATGAACTTCTAAATCTCGATAAAGCTAGAATTTATTACGTTAAAACTGCCCTAATTGCATTAAACACCGTCAATTCAAATAAGACTATCAGGCCGTACCTTCATAATTATCCGTTTACATTAGCAAATTTTAATCTCTCAATACATTTCTTAGATTCAAATTCTAATGATCCCAAACCTCCACTAATTGCACGTATTATGAATTTCAATAATTTGATCGAATATGAGACCAAACGCACAGATATACCTCATAAATATGACACCGTACATCAAGAAACCTTAGAAGAAGCTATTCGAATCGTTAATCAGGACACAGCCGCCAATTTGTTGAGGAAGCCAAAATGAAATTGACTTTGCGGGTGTTATTAGCAGTTTTTATGAGCATGGTGTGCATGTCGGCAAAATATGAAGGACTTAAAGAAGATGTCGCCATAAATAATCGTAAGGAGCGTTTTGGCGTTGGGATTGCTAAAAAATACAACATGGAATTCTTATTGGTGGGGGGACAGCCTCTTATCGGCAATCAAAAAACACGCTGGGCCGTTTCTCTATTAAACCGCAACCAATTGACATTAGAGCAAGCAAGGCCTTTGGTAAAGAACATCATCTGTGAATTCATTTATGAGATCAAAACACAGCCGGTGTACCGGCAATGGATGCTGTTTATGAAAAAAGAGTATTCAAAGTGGGATACGGATATTAACTCTTCTAAATTGGGCTTCAAAATAGGGTTTTGGAACCAAAATGTGGATCGGCCGCTGGCGCCCTATTTAGCGCACATTTTAGTAGCCGATCGGACAGTCAAATACTATTACGCAGACCCCAACACGCAAGCCCTGCAAGAACCTCCAATTGAGGAAACTTTTGACCAGTTGGGTATTCCCGACTTCCAGCACCGCTTTTACAACGGCAAATGGGTAGAAAATTAAGCTTTAGCAAGCCATCTTTTCAGCGTCTATTTCCAGTGGTGTTTTATCATTTTCAGCTTTGGCTAGATTTTGCGGTGTAATTTGCAGATACAACCTGCGAAATTCTTTATCAGCTACTTTTAAATGATTAAGAATATATAGGCGCAGACAAACTTCTGTACTAGGATTCATTCTAGATTTTTCGTTTTCCCATTTTAAAACCGCTGCATGAGTGACACCAAAGAGGTGAGCAAATTCACGGGTTGACATTTTTAAATAATCAATAACAAAGCGCAACTCACCACCATTGAAAGGGGCAGGTTTGCATGCCAGCATATGGAGTACAGCTTTTTGAAAGAGCTCTAAATTAATGTCTAAAACCCATTCACCAAATATTTTTTTCATGGGTACATTAATAAGCCGAATAGGAAACCCTAAACCATCCCAAATAATTGTATCTTTTTTACTATCTTTCATAAATTTCTCTATAGTTCGCCAACATGCATAACAGTAATGATTAACATATCATTCTTATCAAAAGCGACAATCACTCGAACATCTAACTCTTCTCTTAAAGTCTTTCCGCGAATTGCATATTTCCAAGTATTATGCGTTATATCAAAGCAACTTTTCCTCTTTTCTTCATATCCGCTTTCTAAAACATGTAAACATTCAGGTAAACTAATGAAACGTTCATTTTGTCTATTAAATGCATGTGCTGTAACAAGATAGTTGCCTTTTTCAATGCATTCCTTAATTTTACCCGAAATATTGGAAATTTTGTCTGGTTTCTTTTTATTCACTATATCATTCATCAATCCAATTTCATGGTAACAAAGTTTCCAAAATTATTAAATATAAATCTTGGCTGTTTATGAAAAAGGAGAATTCAAAGTGGGATACGGATATTAACTCTTCTAAATTAGGCTTCAAGATAGGGTTTTGGAACGAAAATGTAGATAGGCCGCTGGCTCCCTATTTAGCGCACATTTTAGTGGCTGACAGGACTGTCAAATACTACTACGCAGACTCTAACACGCAAGCTCTGCAAGAACCTCCAATTGAGGAAACTTTTGACCAGCTAGGCATTCCCAACTTCCAGCTCTGCTTTTACGACGGCAAATGGGTAGAAAATAAGCTTTAGCAAGCCATCTTTTCAGCACCGATTTCCAGTGGTGTTTTATGCTATCTTTCATAAATTTCTTTACAGTTCGCCAACATGCATGACAGTAATGATTAACATATAATTACATGGAAACAAAGTTTCCAAAACTATAAACATAAATTTTAGGCTCTGATTTCCGAATACGTTCGACAAGTCGAACGTGGTGAAAGCTGCGACGAGTCGCAGCACTCCAAATCATAAAACAAAACCGGCGCCATTTTTCACAGACTCGTAAGGCCGCTCGCAGCGCTTCCTCGCTTTCTCTTTTACAAGGTTATTTTAGTTGGGATTGCCATTGCTGCAGGAGTTCAAGGCTGACGCCGCAGCCGCCGCAGACTATCACCGCGATATTTTTGAAACTATCGGGGACCAAGCCTTCGTACAGCAAGGCGAGGGCGGCGCCGCAGGCGGGTTCGACCAAGATGCGCTCTTGGCCGGCAAAGCGCCGGCAGGCTGCAAGGGCTTGCTTATCGCTGACTATGCAAGGCAACGTTGGGTGCTCCTGGGCATATTGGAAGGCTGTCGCGGCTATGGTTTTGGCTCCTAGCGAACGGGCAACGGTTTGGATACTGTCAAGGGTGATGATGCGCCCGGCGGCGAGGGATTTGGCAAAAGAAGCGGCGCCTGCGGTTTCAGCTGTCATGATGGGCACATGATGCCAGCCAACAGCCCTTAATCCTTCTACAATGCCGCAGAACAGCCCTCCGCCGCCAACTGCCAGAAGGATTACATCGGGAACAATCCCGCTCTGAGATATCTCTTCAATCAATGTAGCGTGTCCTGCCCAAATGAGGGGATGGTCAAAAGGGGAAATGTAGCTTGCGCCTTCTGCTGCTATTTTGCGCGCCAGTTGATCAGCTTCATCCCAGGTGCTGCCATGCACCTGCACTTGCGCCCCTTCAGCTGCAATTTTATGGCGCATAAAAAGAGGGGTTGTCTCCGGCACAACTACTGTAACGGGCAGGTTCAGCATACGGCCTGAATAAGCCACAGCAAGGCCTGCATTGCCTCCTGATGATGAGACAAACGAGGAAGCTCCTTGCTTCGCTAAAGTTTGGCACATATGGCCGATGCCGCGATTTTTGAAAGAGCCGCTGGGCTGCACAGATTCTATCTTAAAATATACCTGTGCCTGCATCAGCTGGTTTAATTCCCGGGATTCCAGCATAGGGGTTTGTATATACAGTTTCATTTACCCGCCTCCCAGCGCTTTAATGTAGTTATATACACTGGCACGGGAGATATCGAGCAATTGGGCTAAGTAAGGGGCGGCATTTTTAAAATTAAAAATCCCTTTTTGGTAAAGGTGCTGCACTAAATCGCGTTTCTGCTCCCGGTTTAGATGAAGTAGGGAGAGGTTGTTTTCTTTTAGATATTCTTCAATCAAACCGCCGGCTTGCTCTTCAAACTGCCCTCCATAGAGTTCAACCGGGTTTTCAGCTTCGGTTTTAACTTTTAGAAAGGTTTCAAGAAGCTTATAACTTTCCTGTGCAAAGCTTGCATCCATGTTAAAACAAATTAGGGCCACGGGCTTTCCGGAACTGTTGCGGATAGTGACTGAAGTGCATTTAAGGGGTTTGCCATCCCAGTTTTTTTTATAGTAACTGGGAAAATATTCCGGAAACTTCTCAACCGCAATTTTTAACTCCGTGAGAGGGGATTTATCGCCTACTTTGCGCTGCGAAAGATTGTGGTAGATAGCCGCAATCCTCCCTTGCTCCAAATCATGAACAGCAGCCTCTACAAAAGGGTGGAATAATTCTACTATGGCCAGAATAAAGGGCTCATAGTGTTTCCAATGTATGTGATGTGTCATAAACAACCTCCTGCTTCAATTTTAGAATAAACGTCTATTTTAGACAATATATTTAAATTAAACAAAATTCCTTGCGGTTAACGGCCAGGATTTTTATGGTTGGTTATTATGGAAATAGACAAAGAAACCCTTATCCGGCAGGCCAAAGTTTCAGGGATTCCCCCTGAAAAGGCTGAGGTCTTGTGGCAGCACCTTTCAGCTAATGCTAAGCCGCCAAATCGTCCCATGAACGGCATCAATCTTTTATTTTATCTGGGAGCCTTATTGGTCATAGCTGCCTTGACCCTATTTGCAGGGTTAGGCTGGGAAAGCTTTGGCGGCTGGGGCATCATGGGCATCGGCCTCGTCTATAGTTTAGGGTTTTTAGCTGCAGGCCATTACTTTTATCACAAGCCCGAAACAAAAACTGTCGGCGGATTATTTGTTACCATAGCTGTCTGTATTGTGCCCTTGATTGTTTACGGCTTTCAACTGGCTACGGATTGGTGGCTGGTCGAAACGCCCGGCACCTATCAAAATTTTTACGAATGGGTGAAGGGTGGTTGGTTTGTCATGGAGGCCAGTACAGTTATAGCTTGCTGCGCGGCCCTCTACTTCTATCCCTTCCCCTTTCTTACAGCCCCTTTATTTTTTACGCTTTGGTTCATGTCGATGGACATCACGCCTTTGCTTTATCGCAGCACTGAAGACCCTATGAGTTTTGAGCACTATCGCTTGGTTTCTGTCGTGTTTGGAGCCTTAATGCTCATTGCAGCCTTTCTCATCGACAGGCGCTCAAAACAGGATTTTGCTTTCTGGGCCTACCTTTTTGGCACAATCGCATTTTGGACGGGCATTTCCTTGCACATAGACGCTACGGAATTCGAATCTTTTCTTTATTGCCTTATGAACGTCGGCCTAATGTTTTTGGCAATCATTTTGCAACGCAGGGTCTTATTGGTGTTTGGCGCTTTCGGCGTGCTGATTTACCTGTACCATCTATTTTATACCTACTTCTCCGATACTGCTTTATTTTCTTTTGTTTTATCGGGAATTGGCGTAGCGATCATTTTGCTTGGACTCTGGTACAATAAGCATCAGGAAAAAATTGAACAGGCTTTGATTGGCATTTTACCTGAATTCATTAAAAAGTATTTACCGCAATACAGAGGCCGTAATTAGGTCATGAGCATCACCACGCTGGTCATCTATTCGATCATGTATATTTACGGGTTTTCATTAATGCTGTGGACAATTTTTTGGGATAAGCGCCCTACAAGGTTGAGCCGCAATGCCGGCATAGCCGGACTCCTTGCACTCTTAGCCACCCTCGCCTATACGATTTACACATTGTGGACAGTGGGCATTACTCAAGAAGTCTATTAGTAAGCACCAACTTCCCTATGCTATTGCCTGATTCCAGTGCCTTGTGGGCCTCTGCAACTTGTTCTAAAGGATAAGCTGTGACTTTAGGCAGCTTGAGTTTTCCTTCTTTAAACCAGAGGAATAATTGCTGCATAGCCTTTAGAAGCACTTCTTTCTTTTGAAACATGTAGCTTAAATTAAAAGCCATTACGCTGCGGTTGTCATTGGTCATTTCAAGAGGGTTAAAACGCGGCGTTTTAAAATAGTCCCAAATTAGCTTTATCCAATTCAACCTGCCAGCCCCCTTGCTGAACATAGTATGAAAGCCATAAATGATGAGCTTTCCACCCAAGCCTAAATGGTTATAGCTCTCTTGCAAGGTTTCTACGCCATTTGCATCTAAAATGACGTCAAATCCTTTGGAAGAAAATCGCTCAGCAGCAGTCCAAAGGGGCTCTTTTGATTTATCAATGACTAAATCAGCCCCCAGCTCTTTTACATACTGGACTTTATGGGAAGCGCCTACTACTCCCGCTACTCTGCAGCCGGCTAGTTTGCCTAGCTGCACAAGGGCGCTACCTACGCCTCCGGCGGCAGAATGAACCAAGATGGTACTTTCCGGGAGGGGGTGGGCCAATTCATATAAGGCATAATATGCGGTTAAAAACACGGCAGGAATTGCTGCCGCAGCCTGCAAATCAAAAGAGGGAGGGAGTTTGAAGACTTGCTCCGGCGACAGGCATATCTGAGTGGCATACCCATTGAACAAGGTCAAAGCCGCTACCTTATCGCCTACTGCAAAACCGGCGACACCGCTCCCCAGTTCCTTAACTATGCCTGCAATTTCAAATCCTGGTGTAATTGGCCAGCCTACAAATTCCTTGGCAGACTTATAGACTCCCATGCGGATTACACAGTCGGCAAAATTAACGCCTGCTGCTTTGACCTCAATCAAAATTTCCCCGGCGCCGGGCTGCAGATTGGGAAATTCTTTTAATTGAAGCTGATTATATCCCCCCGGCCTTTCGATGACTACTTTCTTCACAGCACAACTCCCCGCCGCTTGTGTAAATTGGAAATCCTTCAGGTACTAATGAACGAAGTATATCTAAATAGAGGATTTGCGAGGCGGGTTTTTCAAATTTTTTCTCCATGCTTTCTAAAAAACAAGTCCGCATCTGTTTAAGCAGCTCTTTTTTTTGCCCATAGACTTCCGGCTGGCTGGCTTGTTCTTCAAACCAAGTTTCTAATGCCGCATCATGCATGCCCGTTGTTTGAGCCAAAAATCGATACAGGGCAAGGGCTCTTGCCGCTATTACAGCAATTGGCTTGCTGCTATCAGCAGACTTTGGCAACTCGCTCAAAGCAATGGTTTCAAAACTTTCCGGCAGCATGGCGCCTAAGATGGCCTGCGAAGGTATGCTATCTTTTACTTGAACTTCACCCGGTATAGGAGAAAGATCGGGAACTAAAGCCACTCCTTTTGGGTTAATGGCAAAACTGAGCGAATGCTTTATATAAAGGGCATACGCATCAAAAGCATTTGCATTAATCCTATGCTTTTTCTCAGGCTCTGCCAGACTTACGCGATCGGCTGCATTGAACGCATACTTGCTTGTCCTCTGCAAAGTTATTCCTTTTTCTTTAGCGGCCTGAGAAGAAAAAAGACCTTTTTCAATAATTGAGGGGATTTTAAATAAGTCATCAAAAGCAATGCCGTGGAACAAACATTGGGTTTTATCTAGGATTTGAGGCTTTACTGGCGTTAAAAAACGGCCCGTTTGTTGTTTAATTTGATTTAGCGGAAGTTCAGCAGCTTTAATGGATCTAGTTATTTGCATAATTAACTCTTTATTAAATAAAAACAGCTAATTATAACAATTATCAAAATAATAAACTATATAACCTAAATT
Source organism: Verrucomicrobiota bacterium (assembly GCA_023428915.1). Lineage (GTDB taxonomy): Bacteria > Chlamydiota > Chlamydiia > Chlamydiales > JAEYWL01 > JAEYWL01. Next base: position 8,682 of record JAEYWL010000130.1, on the reverse strand, counting down.
TTAATCAACAATCAAACAAAGAGCATTTATTAATTCAATAACCTATAAATTTAAAATTTAAATTCTTTCCTGTTATTTAGAGAAGTACTGCTTATGCTGGGTGTGCCGGACCTGCAAAATAATTATTTTTATTGGATTTTTCGATTCTTATTTCGGAAAATTGGAGTTATTTAAATAATCATTTTACAATGTACAGAGAGGCTGTAAAGATTTCATGCATGACCCCTATTAAATGGATGCTAAAATATCTGCTTGTTTTGAATCTGTGCTTGTTTCCGTTTCAATCTCTGTCCGCCCACTCTTACTCTTTAGCTGATGCCTTAGCTTTAACTCTTTTAAATAATCCGGAACTTAACGCATTCGACTATGATTTCCGTTCCGGGGATGCCAGGATTTTACAAGCAAGCCTGCAACCGAATCCTACTCTTGATGTGCTCACTGAAAACATTAATGCGCATATTTTTATGCAAACAACTTTTATGTTAAGCCAATTGATCGAGCTCGGCGGCAAATTGCAGGCCAGGGTGAAATTGGCTAAAACAGAAAAAGACCGGGTCGCATTAGACTATGAGGTGATGAAAAGAAAGCTTTTTGTTGAAACAACGCTGCTCTTTATCGAGGTTCTGTTCAACCAGCAAAAACTAGTTTTTTTGCAAGAGAACCTGGAGGTCCTGCAAAACTTCTCCTCAGTGGTTGAAAAGCGGGTCAAGGCCGGAAAGGCCTCTGTCATTGAGGAATCTAACTTCATTGTTTTATTAAACACGGCCCGTATTGATTTAAATAATGCACAAAATGATCTGCAAATCGCTCAAAACAAATTAGCAGCTCAATGGGGGGATGCAAACAATGAAAGTGTGTTTGCATTGGGAGATTTAAATTGGATCCCTGAGATCATTTCTTTAGATAAAATGGGGAATTTGATTCAAGAACACCCTCAAATCATACGCTCCTATTTTGAAAGCAACCTGAGATCGGCAAAAATCCTCTTAGAAAAAAGCAAATCTTATCCCGATGTCAATTTGAACGGCGGCCCTCGTTATCTAGAGGAAGTTAAAAAATGGGTCTGGGTTGTAGGCTTCACTGTCCCTATTCCGGTTAATGACCGCAATCAGGGAAGAATTTTAGAATCTAAGGAAAATTTCGAGAAGCTGGAGAAGGAAAGGGAAGCATTATGGGTGAAGCTGCTTAACGAGCTTAATGCCTCTTATGCCGCGATTCAAACAATTTCTTATGAATTACACCTGCTAATAAATTCTGTTTTGCCGGCTGCGCAAAAAGCTTATGACTTTAGCTATAAGGGTTATGAACTAGCCAGATATAATTATTTGGAATTAATTGAAACAGAAAGAGCCTACCGGACATCCAAGATTCGTTATTTGCAAGCCTTAAAAGAATTTCATAAAGCCTTAGCGATCCTTCAAGGGTTAACGGGTTCAAAAGCTATAATTTGTGAATAGTATGAAAAACAAATCAATAATAGTAAATATAGTGATCCTATTAATTATCAGTTTAGGACTTGTGACGGGATTTGTTTTAAAGCCTTCGTTCTTCTACACATTATTCAGCGCTCAGGAAAATACCCATGAGCCCGATGTAGAACATGCCCATGAGGAGTTTAAAAAAGGACCGCATCAAGGAAGGCTTCTAGAAGAAGGAGATTTGCAAGTTGAGATTGCCATTTTTGAACCAAAAAATAGCCTTCCCAAATTCAGGGTGTATTTTTATGACAAAGAAGGGTCGCCCATCAACCCTGCTGAGATCAACTATCGGATGGCATTAAAGCGGATTAATCGCACGGAAAATATCCCTTTTAAGCAACAAGGAAATTATCTAGAAAGCACAGTCGATGCTGCCGAACCGCATTCTTTTAAAGTTAATGCGGCAGCTGTGTTTAAGGGAAAAACCTACCAGTGGGAATACGCATCCTATGAGGGAAGGGTGGCGCTTTCCCGGGAAGCAATCCAGCAAAATTCGATCAAGATTGAAAAAGCTAAACCAGAAGTTTTAAAGATCACTTTGAGCGTCATGGGTAAAATTGTGCCAAATGAGGAAGCCACAGTATTTATTAGCCCTAGATTTCCTGGGGTCGTCAAAGGAGTTTATAAACGGCTTGGAGATTATGTGCGCAAAGGGGAAACCCTGGCAATTATCGAGAGCAATGAAAGCTTGCAAAATTACACCATTAAATCTGAAATAGAAGGCATGGTCATTAAGAGGGACATTAACATAGGCATGTTCTTATCCGGCCAGGAAAATGTTTTTGTTATTTCTGATCTGGCCTCGGTATGGGCTGATTTTAATATTTACCGCCACGACCTCTCTAAAGTAAAAATAGGAGATCCTGTAACAGTTACAAGCTTGGATGGCAGCCTTAGCCAGGAATCGACCATTTCTTACATTTCCCCAATTGGAAATGAAAGCACGCAAAGCGTTGTTGCCAGGGCTGTCTTAAAAAATCCCAAAGAAGCTTGGAGGCCCGGATTGTTTATCTCAGGGGAAATTACCGTTGATAATCCCAGGGTCAATGTTGCAATCAAGGACAGCGCCTTGCAGACTTATAGGAACTGGGATGTTGTTTTTATTTCCGCAGGAAATGTATTTGAAATCGCCCCTGTCAAGATTGGAAGAAGGGATAAGGAATGGGTAGAAATTATCTCCGGATTATCGGACGGGGATATGTATGTCTCTGAGAACAGCTATATCCTCAAGGCGGACTTAGAAAAATCAGGAGCCGCGCATGACCATTAAGGTTAGACATGCTTGATAAAATCATTAAATACTCTATAGAGCATAATTGGATTACATTCCTTGGCGTTCTTATATTGGCAGGGTTTGGCATCTATAACTACCAATATCTTCCGATTGACGCAGTTCCTGATATTACCAATGTGCAAGTGCAAATCAATACGGAGGCTCCAGGTTATTCCCCGCTTGAAGTTGAACAGCGCATCACTTTTCCCATCGAAACGATAATGTCGAGTTTGCCCCGCCTTGACTATACAAGGTCCCTTTCTAAATATGGGCTTTCTCAAGTCACAGTAGTATTTAAAGACGGGACAGACATCTATTTTGCAAGGCCTTTAATTAGTGAAAAATTACAAGAAGTCAAAAGCAAGCTGCCCGGCAATATAACCCCGATCATGGGGCCGATCGCTACAGGACTTGGTGAAATTTTCATGTATGCTGTCAAAGAAAGCGAGGACAAAAGCACTGAGAAACATAATCCGACGGATTTGCGGACAATACAGGACTGGATAATCAAACCCCAGCTGCGCCATACGCCAGGAGTTATAGATGTCAATTCTATCGGAGGGTACGTTAAACAATTTCACGTGACGCCTTATCCTGACCGCCTCGTTGCCTATGGCCTAGGGTTGAATGACATTATCAATGCCCTTTTAGACAACAACTCGAACATAGGGGCGGGCTACATAGAACGCAACGGCAAACAATATTTAATCAGGTCCCCAGGGCAGATTAAAAATCTCGAAGAAATTAAACGCATCGTAGTTAAGACCTCGGACGGCCTTCCTGTTTATATTGAAAATGTAGCCGATGTCATTTTAGGAGAAGAATTAAGGACAGGGGCGGCGACTTTCAACGGCCAAGAAGTTGTCTTAGGGACTGTTTTTATGCTGATGGGGGAGAACAGCCGCGAAGTGTCTCACGCCGTAGCCGAAAAACTTAAAGAAATTAATAAAACTTTACCCAAGGGAGTGGTGGCTCAACCGGTTTATGACCGCACAGTTCTGGTGGATGCAACCATAGAAACAGTAAAAAAAAACCTCTCTGAAGGCGCCCTGCTAGTGGTCATTGTTTTATTTATCCTTTTGGGTAATTTTCGGGCAGCGCTTATAACTGCTCTTATCATTCCCCTTTCCATGCTATTTACCATAAGCGGAATGGTGGCCAACAAAATCAGCGGCAACCTGATGAGCTTGGGGGCCATTGATTTTGGGATCATCGTCGATGGAGCAGTAATTATAGTTGAAAACTGCCTAAGAAAACTTTCCGAAGCACAAACCCAGCTTGGCCGGCTGCTTGCTAAAGAAGAGCGGTTTTCCGTTGTATCAGATGCCGCACAGGAAGTCATTAAACCAAGTATTTTTGGTGTTTTTATCATCATGGTCGTTTATCTTCCGATCCTAACCCTTACCGGGGTAGAAGGTAAAATGTTCCACCCTATGGCTTTCACAGTATTGCTAGCCCTTACAGGCGCGCTTATTTTGTCTATTACCTTTATCCCGGCTGCCATTGCTACGTTTCTTGGAAACAAAGTTTCCGAAAAAGAAAATACTCTCATCCGTTTGGCTAAGAAAATCTACGAACCTCTCTTAAGGACGACTCTGTTTTTTCGCTACGCCGTCGTTTTTGCTGCGAGTGTGTTTGTTGTTTTTTGCCTATTTTTAGCTGGCAGCATGGGAGGGGAATTTCTGCCCAATCTGGATGAAGGGGATATGGCTATTCATGCCTTAAGGATACCCGGAACAAGCATATCTCAAGCCTTAACCATGCAAGGCCTTGTAGAAGGAAAGTTAAAAGAATTTCCGGAGGTGCAGGAAACTTTTTCAAAAATTGGCACTGCGGAAATTGCAACCGACCCTATGCCGCCAAGCGTAGCCGACGGGTATGCTATATTAAAACCCCGGTCTGAATGGCCTGATCCAAGCTTGCCTCGCATGGAATTAGTGTCGCGTATGGAGAAGGCTTTAAAACAAATTCCAGGAAATAATTATGAGTTCACCCAGCCTATTCAAATGCGCTTTAACGAATTAATATCCGGAGTAAGAAGCGATGTCGCTGTCAAGGTTTTCGGGGATGATATGGACACCCTTTTACAAATCGGAAAAGAAATTGAAAAAGTCTTGAAGGAAACACCAGGAGCCTCTGACATTAAGATTGAACAAGCTACAGGCCTTCCGGTTTTGACAGTGTCCCTTAACAGAAATAGGCTCTCCCGTTATGGCTTGAACATCTCAGATGTCCAGGACATTATAGCAACTTCTATGAAGGGAAAACAGGCAGGTGAAATTTTTGAAGGCGACAAACGCTTTGAAATTATTGTCAGATTGCCTGAAAAAATAAGGGAAGACATTGAAAATTTAAAAAGAATCCCGATCCCCCTTAAAAACTTTACGGCATCCAGTCCGAGCCAATATCCTGCTATCCTCTTAGAAGATATCGCTGAATTGGAAATAAAAGAAGGGCCCAACCAAATAAGCAGGGAAAATGGGAAAAGGGTGCTTAATGTCACTGCCAACGTAAGAGGGAAAGATCTCAGCGGGTTTGTTGAAGAAGCGCAAGAAAAAATTGACAGGCAAGTGAAGATGCCTCCTGGTTATTGGTTGAGATGGGGCGGGCAGTTTCAACAGTTAATTTCCGCAACAGAAAGATTGCAAATTGTTGTGCCCATTGCATTGGGGCTTATTTTTATTTTGCTTACTTCGACTTTCGGCTCGCTTAAAGATGCCCTCATTATCTTTACAGGGGTTCCTTTGGCCCTAACAGGCGGTGTTATCTTCTTGTGGTTCAGAGACATCTCCCTTTCCATTTCTGCCGGAGTGGGTTTCATTGCACTTTCCGGCGTTGCCGTATTGAATGGAATCGTCATGGTTTCCTTCATTAAGCGGCTGTATGAAGAAAAAGGCTTCTCTTTGGAAGACGCCATCATTGAAGGCTCGGTGCTGCGTTTGCGCCCTATTTTGATGACTGCACTTGTGGCCTCGCTTGGATTTATTCCCATGGCCCTGGCAACAGGACGAGGAGCAGAAGTTCAACAACCGCTCGCAACAGTAGTCATTGGCGGCATTGTCTCCTCCACAATCTTAACCCTTTTTGTTTTGCCCTCCTTATATAGGATTTTTAATGGAAAGAAGAAAACAACTAAAACCCTCCTTTAGGCCAATAAGCAATATTTTTTCTCCGGAGGTGCGTTATTAATGCCGGGTTTGACTTTTGCCAGGATGCGCAAAACTTCAGCCACGCTCCAGGCTTGGGCATAGCACCCGCGCCCTTGAAAAGGGGCTGTTGCATCAAAAATTTCTGCAATCGTCCCCATGCAGTTTGTGTTTAGACTATCTTCAAGATGCTTTACAAAGCCATAAGCTTCATCGGTTTTCTCTGGATAGACCTTTAGCCAGGCATCAATAAATGCCCCAATCAACCAGGGCCAGATAGTGCCTTGGTGATAAGCGGCATCGCGCGCTTTTAAGTCCCCTTCATAATAGGGCTTGTAATCTGGATGCAGGGGACCTAGGGTGCGCAGCCCAACAGGCGAAAGCAAATCCCTTGCCGCTATATCAACTACCGGACGCCAGTACTTTTCAACTAAGACGGGAAAACGCAGTGAAATAGCAAATAATTGATTAGGGCGCATTGCCTCATCTACAGCTTCCTGCTCCCCATCGACTACATCATTTAAATAGTGTTTTTTTTCATTCCAAAACCGTTTATTAAATGATTCATAGCAGGTTTGCGTAAAATCAAATGGCTTCCCGGTCCAAGTCTCCATCAGCTTTAAGGCATTATACCAGAGGGCATTAATTTCAACGGCTTTGCCGCGGCGGGGCGTCACTACCCAATCGCCCACTTTTGCATCCATCCAGGTTAACTGATAGCCCTCCTGGCCTTGTTTCAAAAGGCCATCTTCATCCATTTTTATCCCGTAATGGGTGCCATGCACATGAGCCCTAATGATCTCGTTAAACTTCGGCAGGAGAAAGTCCAATATTTCGGTGTCATTCGTGTATTGAATGTACCTGTCAGTTGCGTGAAAGAACCACAGAGTGGCGTCAGCTGTATTGTAAATCCCTTTTTTCTCCCCATCAGGAAACATATTCGGGATCAGGCCGTCCTTTACATAATAGGCAAATGTACGCAGAATGGTGTAAGCGGTATTTACTTGCCCTGTAGTTAATGTCAAACCCTCCAATGAAATCATGGTGTCCCTGCCCCAGTCTGTAAACCAGGGAAAACCGGCAATAATGGATTTAATTTCTTCACCAGATGCTTGCAAGCGTATGAGATCCTCTTGCCTATTGTAGGGGGTGAATATAAACTGGTTAGCGGCTAAAACCAAGGATTCAATTGAAGAGGAGCCGGTAATGGCGCCGGCAGACTTGAGCAAATTTCGGCGCCGCAATTTTTCTGTAAAAAGCGCTTCATTGGGCGATAATACTTTAAGAGTTTCCCAGGCTTCTGTAGAACAAGCAAAAGTTGTTTTTTCGTAGGGCTGCAGTTTTGCGGTAAAAAAGCCTGGGCTGGTAAGCGTTCCTACAGATTCATATCCCCTTTTGAGCTCAACTTCATAAAACACATCATCGAAGGCATGCCGGTCTAAAGTAAAAGGTGCGTCGGAAAAGCTCAACAGGCGCACGACTGGAAAAGGTTCGCATTGCACCTCGTAATGGCGATCCTTGGCAGAGACTTGGTAAGTTTCATTGGGAATTACAGAATTAACAGGCTGTTCATTGCTCCTGAAGTGAAAATAAGGGCGCCATTTAATTTCTACAGGCTCGCCGGAAGAAATCAAGTGATAGCTGACATGCACAGTATTTTGGCGGTTAATCAAATGGACCCGTTTTTCCAAGATAATGCCATCGTAGTAGTAATGCCAAACAGGAAGTCCGCTATCTAGAAAAAATTCCACATCAGGCAGTTCTGCAGCAGGGAGATCCTTTTGATAATGCTTGATTAATGAAAGCGGAACTTCCCTTTTATCAGGCAGTACAAGGACATCTTCGATATAATTTAAAAGATTTGTCCGTCCAAAAGGCGCAGGCAGAGCTGCAATCAACCACCCATGGTATTTGCGCATCGGAGCCCCGCAAATCGAATAGGAAGCAAACCCTCCCAAGCCATTTGTCACCAGCCATTCCTTATGCCAATACTCATCCCGGTTCAATTTGTTGTACGGTTCGCTATTCGCCATTGCTGCTGTCCTCCTCCCTGCTTTGCCGTTTTTTTTCGACTGCGGTTCTGAGCACTAACGCTGAATGCCCTGGCAATTTCAAATGGGGAATATTGATCGCCGGAATTCCCTCACCCCCATAAACAGGGGCTTCGCTGGACCAGAGCAGGCTCCATTTCATGCCTGCTGGAGGCGCTAATAGAGGCTCTGGAGCAGGATTATAAATTAAATCAGGGCCAAAATTTATTAAGAGCAAGCGCTCGTGTTCTTTGCCAAAGTAGCGGAGAATGAAGGCATTTTCATTTAACACAGCACCATCAACAGTAAGTTCTGACATTCGGCTGAATACAGGATCTTGCTTCCGCAATTTAATTAAATCTAAATGCAATGCCCAGTAGTGAGCATGACGCTCTTTCTCTGAAAAATCTAACTTGCAACGGGTAAATGTCATGGGGTTGGAAGGATCAGGGATATAAGATTTAGCCTCTTTTGAGCTTAAGCGGGGAAACTGCTCCAAGAACTCTTTCCTGCCCGAGTGCACAAGTTTATTCAAATCATCGTTATGATCAGCAAAGTAATAGAAGGGTTTGCTGGAACCAAATTCTTGACCTTGAAATAACAATGGCGTATTAGGGCCGAGCAGCAATAACGCTGTCATAGCGCGAAAACATCCCGGATCTGAAATATGGGCAAGCCGCTCACCTCTGCCTGTATTGGCAACCTGGTCGTGGTTTTCTATAAAAACGACCAACGCCGCAGGCATTTCAAAAAAA
>JAEYWL010000126.1 GCA_023428915.1 Verrucomicrobiota bacterium | reverse complement strand
GTTTTAAGATAATTTAAATGATCATTTGCAGTTTGCAGCTCATTAATGGCTGCATGCAGACTTCCTACTTGCTCTGCTAGGCCCTCAACTTCACCGGTTAGGCGTGCTTGTTGCAAGAGAGCTGCTTCTCTTTCAGATTTCTCTTGTTGTAAATTTTCGGCTGCTTGTTTTTGTTCTAGTTCAAAGTCTTGTTTTTGTCTTTCTAGATCCTCAAGCAAGCTTGCAAGACGGCCCTCGGCTTCATTTAATTTATCTTCAGCGGTTTGGGCTCTTTCTTCTAATTCTTCTTGAGTTTTTAGGCTTTCTTTTACTTGCTGTTTTAATTTAGCGCTTTCTAGTTGTCGTTCTTCGAGGTCTTCTTGAGCGGATTGCAATCTGGCTTGCAGGTCTTTTTTTTGGTTATTTGCCTGAATGAGCTGCTGCTCTAGCTCGGCTCGTTTTTGCTCCAGCTTTTCTAGCTGCTCCTCTCCCTGTCTTTCCCGCGTTTTCAATTCATCCAGTTTTTTTTGAAGAGCGTTTCTTTCTGTCTCCAAACTTTTTTGCTGATCTTGCGCTTCTTGCAAGGCTTTTTTGGCTCTATTGTAGGCAGGCTCGACTTCTTTCAGCTTTTCACTATCTATCTCTAAGCGTTTTTTTTCTTCTTTAAGAGCATTTAGAGCCTCTTTTATCTCGCGGACTGTGCTTTCCGCTTCCTGTAATCTATTTTCAAGCGTTTGGATCTCTCTTTTAAAATTTTCTACCTGCTTTTCCAGGTTTTTAGTTTTGCTTTGATTTTCAGCAAAAAGCTGCTCTTGTGCTTTTAAAGCAGCAGTTAAATTTGCAACGGTTGTTGATAATTGCTGCCTTTCCTCTTCTGCCGACAAAAGCTGCAGCTCTTGTGCAAAGTTTATTTTTTTTTGTTCATTTGAATCAGCTTTGGCTTCCCTAAGATGATTGTTTAGTTCCTCAAGATCTTCCCTGAGAAGCTCAACCTCTTCTTGTAAAACACGAGCCTCTTTTGCTGCTTTTTTCGCGCTGCCTTCGAGCTGCTCCAACTCTCCTTTCAATCCCTGAACTTCATTTTGATGTGCTAAGTTTTTTTGAGCTGAAAGCTCTGCGTGTCTTCTTTCCAACTGGCCAAGCTGATTTTCAAAATGCTCTCTAAATTTGGCTTTTTCATTTTGAATGGCTTGAGCAGTTTCTTTTTCTCCAAGAGCATTCTCTAATTCGCTAATTTGTTGACGCGCTTTAGCGAGGGCAGTTTCTAAAGGCTCCTGCTTGCGCAATTCTTCTTCCAGCAGAGCCTGGCGTTTTTGCATTTCTTGGTTTTGCAGGCGCAATTCTTTGACTTTGGCTTTATTTTCCTCAGCGCTAGGTTTTAAACCATACTCCAATAACTTTAGCTGGTTTGCGCTGAGCTTTGCTTCAAGGTCTGCAACCTTATCCTGCAATGAGTTAATCCTGGCTTCGTCTAAAACTTTAGCTCTTTTTAGTTTGCTTATTTCGCCTAGTGCCTGCTCCAGGTCTTTTCCTAAACCGGCTTTCTCTAGCTGCAAGGCATAAAATTGCGCACCCTGTTCATTTTTTTCCTTATGAGCCTGTTCAAGCTTAGTTTCAAGCGATGCCAGGTTTTTTTTAGCCTCCTCAGAACTTTTTACAAGGAAATCATTAGTTGTTTCGAGCTGGCCTCTCTCTACTTTCAATTGCCCCAATTCTTCTCTGGCAGCTTGCAAATCCTCACGCGCTTGCTGCAATTGCCGTTCAACTTCTTTTGCTTCCTTTACTGCCTTTGCTAAACTTGCCTCTGCAGCTGCTATTTTTTCAGTCTGTTGAGAAAGTTGCACCTCTAAATTTTTACCCGCATTTTGCTCTAGAGGCTGCAGTTTCTCTTTTAAATGCTGAATTTCCTGTTCTTTTAGCTTTAATTCACCTAAAAGTCTCTGCTCCTCAACAGCTTTATTGCTAATCTGTTTATTCAATTTCGCGATTTCGGCGCTGTTTTGCTTTAATTCATTGCGCAGGTCTGCTTTTTTCTGTTTTGAACGGGTATTTTTTTCAGCATGTTCTTTAAGAAGATTCCTTAAATCTTTTTCAATCTCAACCGCCCTTTCCTGTTTTCCCTCTAAACGACCTAATTCCCGGCTTTGCTCGCTCAACTGTTTCATGAGCTTGTCTATGTGCTCTTGCTGCTGTTTGTTTTGCAGCTCAAGTGTATTTATTTGCTCATGAAAAAGAGGAGCTGCCGCGCCTCCGCTTTCTGCATGAGATGAATAAAATGACGGTGGTGCCATTGTTGGGGCGCGAGCAGAGATATGAGGGGCGGCTTGACCTGAAAGAATGGCCTTAATTTCTTTATATCTATCAGAAAGGCTAATGTCGTTTTTATATTTCCATCTATGCGGAGGCGCCTTTAATTTTTTGTCATCAATTGTAAAGCGATCGGCATGACTAGTTTCACGTTCCTTGCGTATTATGGCAAAATACTCTCCAAGTAATTCTCCAATGCGGGATTCTTGCGCCCTTGTTATAGCCTCTGCATTTACCTCTAAATTTTTTACATTGATTTTATAAGTATTCTTACCGTGGTGAATAATCACTTCTGTCATGGACGAAGAGGGGGGTTGTTTGTCTCTTGCTTGCAAAGAAACACTATTAATACTATCCATTAATTAGCCTAACTGTTTAATTAGCATTAACTACTTTCTATCTATAATTTTACTAAAATTAATTATTAAAGTGTAGCAAACATAGTTTATAGATTTTATAAAGAAATCCGATTTGTTTTTATCTTATCTCTTTTTTCCTGTTTTGCTATGATGCAATCACTATTTTGAGGTTTTGCCATGCAGATGACCACTCCCCCATCCCATTTTAAAGGAAAAGAAGCAATTGAACATGTCGTTGCCGTTCAAACCGAAGGGATTCTGACTTCGCAAGAAATCCATGGTGCTGAAGCTCCCGGTCATTTAGCTGCCGCAACAGATGCTGCTAGGGAAACAGCTATGCTATGCGTGTTTTGCTGGCTAATGGCTCTGTTCCTAAAGATTACTCTTGCAGAAAGTGTGCCACTGCTGCTGGCGTTAGCTGCCGGTTGGACCATTTGGAAGTTTGGCCGCAGTGCGTGGCTTGGCTGGTCCCGTTTAGAACGTCTGCATCGGGTAATGGCCGAAGAAAAATGGGAAATTGAACACCATCGCGAGCAAGAGCGGGAAGAATTGACCGCGCTTTATGCAGCTAAAGGATTTCAAGGGCGCTTATTGCATGAAGTCATTGAAGTGTTAATGTCAGATGATAACCGTTTATTGCAAGTGATGTTAGAGGAAGAATTAGGCTTCACCCTGCAAAATCAAGAGCATCCTTTAAAACAGGGGTTAGGTGCTTTAATTGGCGCTCTTATCGCATTTTTCCTGTCAGGAATTTCAATAGTTATCGGCTGGGGACCTATACCCGGTGCTTTATTGACTATTGCCTTGGCAGGCGGATTAGGTGCCTGGTATGAAGGCAATAATATTATCCCTGCAGTTGTCTGGAATTGCGGTCTTGCCGCAGCGGCTATCGGCATTGCCTATTATTTACACCTTTATTTGGCTCAGGTGTAAATGCCAACTTTGCTGCCAGCCACCCGCGAACCTTACGCTTTTGATGAGTACTTTGCTTTAGGCCTTACCGAAAGCGCAAGCCCTTTTTTAACGCCAAGCTCACGCCATTGGGCACAAAATCTTTCTTTAAAAACCTCGCTGTTTTCTGCCGGTTTATTTGTCTTCGCTTTATTGCTTTATTTTCACCCTGCCGCTCTTCCTCTCTCGTATCTATTATTGCTAGGAGTCTATATTTTGGCCGGGATTCCCTCGCTGATCGATTCAATAGAGGATATTCTACGCTTAGAAATCAATATCGATGTCTTAATGACGGTGGCCGCTTTTGCCTCTGCCTTTCTCGGCAGCCCGCTTGAAGGGGCCTTGCTATTAGTCTTATTCGATATCTCAGGGGCGATGGAGCATGCTGTGGAAGAGAAGGCAAAAACTGCCGTCAATACCCTTTATAAATTATCTCCAACCAAGGCCTTGGTATTACTTGAGGATGGAGAAATTCAACCGCGCTCGGTAAAAGACATCTCCCTTGGTGCTAAAATTCTCATAAAAGCCGGCGAAATCGTGCCTTTAGATGGAATTGTCTTAGAGGGGATTACTTCAGTAAACTTGGTGCACCTAACCGGTGAAAGCCTGCCGCAAAAAAAACAATCCGGCGATGTCATTCAGGCTGGCGCGGCAAATTTAGAAGGCTCTGTAATTTTAGAAGTCACCCATACGACTGGCAATTCCACTTTGGCCAAAATTATCCGTTTAATTACTGAAGCCCAAGAAGCTCGGCCAAAAATTCAACGCTGGTTTGAAAGCGTTAGCCAGACCTATGCGACTCTCATCATTTCTCTGTCTGCCTTATTTGCCTTAGGTTTACCTTGGATGATTGGCATCTCTTATTTAGGGCAAGAAGGGTCTATCTATCGCGCCTTAGCATTTTTAATTGCCGCCTCTCCCTGCGCCCTTATCATAGCTATCCCAATTGCTTATTTAAGCGCAGTCAGCAGCTGTGCCCGCAGAGGCATATTAGTGAAAGGAGGCATGACGCTGGATGCATTGGCAGCCTGCCGGACAATTGCCTTTGACAAAACAGGCACCCTCACCACAGGCCAATTGCAATGCATTTCCTTCGAGCCTATATATACTAAAGATCCGCTTGATGAGGCTGCAGTGTTAGCTGCTGCAAGGGGTTTAGAAGCAAATGCCATCCACCCAATTGCGGCAGCCATCGAAACTTATGCAGCTTCCCGTAATATCACAAGCAGCAGAATTAATGAATTTGCCGCTGTTCCCGGTTATGGCCTGCAAGGCTCCGTAAAGATAAATACCCAAAATGTTCCGGTATATATTGGGAACCCTGAATTTCTCTTGGATAAAGTGTCTCCAGAGCAGCAGCAAGCGCTGCAAGCCCATCAAGAGTCCTTGGCTGCAGCCAGCACTTTGCTGGCCCTCATGAAATTAGGGGAAAATCTGTACCTCTTCCGTTTTGAAGACACTCCCCGGCCTGCAATTAAAGAAGCTTTGCTCTCCTTAAAGCGCTATTGCAAAGTACTGATGCTGACCGGCGATCACTTGCAAAGCGCGCAAAAAATGGCAGGCTATTTGGGGATCGACCAGGTGTTTGCCGATTTGCGCCCGGAAGATAAATTGCGCATTGTTTCCTCATTAGCAGAAAAAGAAGGGCTTGCCATGGTAGGCGATGGAATCAATGATGCCCCGGCTCTGGCCAGAGCTACCGTAGGTATCGGCATGGGCAAGGTGGGCAGTGCTACGGCCATAGCTGCAGCCGATATCGTCCTGCTGCAAGACAACCTTGAGCTCATGGAATGGCTGCTGCATAAAGCCAAGCAAACCAAAGCCATTGTGCGGCAAAATCTTGGGATTGCCTTTGGAGTCATTATTCTCGCCACAACTCCCGCCTTAATGGGCCTTGTACCTCTCTGGGCGGCCGTCCTGTTGCATGAAGGCGGCACTGTCCTCGTCGGCCTTAACGCTCTACGGCTCCTCAAAAAATAAATTTTCATTGCCCATATTAGAAATAAACTTGTTTGTAAAACTTTAATTAAAAAATTAATTTTACTTTAATTAAAAAAAGTCATATAATTGTTATTATAAAACAATTTTTATAATATGATTAATTTAATTAATAAAACAAACGAACAAAAAACATCAAACTCCAACTTTATTCATTTTGCTATTAATGAAGGCAATACTACAATTTTGCGAAACTATTTAAATAACCATACCTTTAACGAAGCTGAACTAACCGCCGCCTTGCATCTTGCACTAAAAAATAAAAAAATAGAAAGTGCATTAGTTTTAATAGAATTCGGTGCCAATCCTTTTAAACTTGGTCCGGATAATAAAAATGCTATTTATTATGCGTCGCCTAGTCTCGAAGCCATAAAAAGTATACTGTGTGCTTATCTAGAAAAACACTTTCCCATACAAGATATATTGATAAAAGAGCTTATTTCAAGCACAAGTATTGTAGCTTTGCAATTCCTCTCACAAGTTGATTCCCAAGAATTAGAAAACATTATCCCTTATTCCAGTACAATAAGTAATTGCATTTTGAGCATCTGTCTTATTTTTAATACATCTAAATTAGTAAAAGAATTAATAAAAAATTTTGACCGAAAAGACTTGCTTTCGATTATTCCGCATGTTTTTCCATTAGCGGTCATTTTTATGGCAAAAAATTTTCCGCTGGCAACCTGCTTCATTCACTTACTCCCTGTATGGCAAGCGATACACAGCTTAGTTTCTAATGATATACCACTGATAATAAAAGAATTACAAAATGATAGCAGGGCTGGTATACTTAGAGGAATTGCCAGTGCACTAAAAACAGCTAGCATTGTTTTGCCATTGTTACACTCTATCAATGCTCTTTTGCAAAAAGAACGAGCTATCATCCCGCAAGAAGCTGCCAGTGAAGAAGTAAATGAAGCAACTTTCTTTATACACGAGAACCACGCATCAGTACGCATACAAGATTCTTTAAAGACTACTCATGTCGGATTTGCTCCAGCGATCCAAAAAGGAAACAGTAAATTTGCCATTATTGACATAAACGTGGCCTCACATTTTTTTAACAAGGTGAAGTCAGGTCCTATATCAAACATATTCGCCCCACTTTTGCCCTGTCCTGGTAAAGTTTCAGATGAATCAAGTTATGCCAATGAATACTTTAACTCCCCCCATTTACAAATCAGAATAAATTCTGCACAAGCTAAAGCAGGCTTAGACTACATTGAAACACTGCAAAGAGACTGTCCAATTGGCCCAAAATGTATTTATAATGTCATTACTAGAAATTGCCTTGACTTTGCCCAGGAAGTCTACAAGACTATGGGCTTTGCCGGCCACTTCACCGAACACTTAAATTCCAATTCTAAGTTTAATAGAGCGGCCTCTTCTAGTGAAGTAGCTCATGTCTATATTTTTTTAAAAGAAACTGTCAAACCGAGCATACCAACATTGCTTAAGCCTATCCCTAACTCTGAAAATCAGGCAGCCTAATTAGATTTTTATTCCCTTAACAATTCCCTATCGGCTATGTTCAAAAAAATTTAGCTAAAGGGATTTACCAAAATGGAACCGCGCCGCATCTCCCAAAAAGAAATTTTAGAAGCTTTCAAGTCCGAGAGCCAAAAATTCCAAAATTGTTATTTATGGCTTGAAGAAGCCATGACGGACAGCTTTTTTGAGGAGCTTTCAGCCGAAAATATGATGCTGGTCGCGCACAGCTTAATGGGGTTTCCCCTGCAGGAGTACTATGCGACCATTAACCTGAAAAGCGCCGCCATCGTTCTCTGCCTGGACAGCCCGGATGCCGATATAACTATTCTTTCAGGCTATGCTTCATATGGAATAAAAGACTACCGCGCTTTTATCTCAACAAAACCTGCCCCCTTCCCCGAAGTCTCGGTCAAATTAAGGGTGGCTGTCATTTACTTTACAGAAGCAGTGGAAACTTCATTTTTAAACTATCCCAAAGAGTTTAAAGAACAGCTGAGAGACCTCATCCACATTGTCACCCCTCAACTTAGCGATGCCGAGTTCGACCGCCTCATCTGCAGTATGAATGCCCGCTTTTTACGTTCCTTGCCAATAGACAGGCTTGCGCTAGCGCTAAATATGTTTTTTCGCGCCAAGACCCGGGACAGCTGCCAATATGAATTGTACTACAACGAAGATTGGGACAAAGATGGAGAGCCTGTTGAAGGGCCGGCTTCAATGCAAATTGTATTGGCCTGGCGCAACACTCCCAAACAAAACTTTCTCTACCGCGTAGCCAAAGTCATCCACCGCCATCGCCTTGCCATGCGCAAGGTCAATGCCACTTATGTAAACCCGTATAGCAAAGATTCTATTCTTATTATGGCAATTGGCCTGCATGGCAGCAACGGGGAGGCCGCCTGGCAAGCCGCCGATATTATTGAATTTTTGCGCGATTTAGTGACTGTAAAATACTTTGATGCGCAAGATATACTGGAAGAGCGGCTAGTCAATACCGGCATCATTCCGGGAACGATGGCAAATATGCTGCGCTGCATGGTCAATTTCATCCATCAGGTGCTTGTACACTTAGACCCCAATTTGTATACCATTGAAAATATTACCTTAGACCTCTGCAGACACCCCGATATTACGGCGCGCATCTGCGAAGCCTTTAAATATAAATTCCATCCTGATGAAGCGCGGGTGGAAAAATTTACAGAGATCCGCGACAGTTTATTGCCTGACATAAAAAAATTAGATACAGGCCATGTGGAAAATGATATTCGCCGCCGCAATGTCTTGCGCCAGGCAATTAATATGGTCTCTTACACCCTTAAGACTAATTTCTACCGCCGCAATTATACAGCCCTGAGTTTTCGCTTAGACCCCAAATATTTAGATGAAACTCCTTATAATCGCAGTGAAATTTTCCCCGAATTGCCTTTTGGCATTTTCTTTATTCAGGGAATGCATTTTTTCGGTTTCCATATACGTTTCAAAGACCTTTCCCGTGGAGGATTGCGCACTGTCTTCCCGCAGCAATTGGAACGAATGGTGATGGAGCGCAACACAGTATTCAGGGAGTGCTACAATCTGGCGTATACCCAGCACAAGAAAAACAAAGACATTCCTGAAGGCGGCTCTAAGGGGATTATCTTCTTGCGCCCCTTTGACCAGCTTGAACTTGAAGCCCAGATCCTTAAAAGGGAATTGACAGGTTCGTCTATCGATCCAAAGGAAATAGAATATAAACTATTGCATTTCAGGGAAGAGCAAAAAGAGGAATACCTCTACCATGCCCAACGCTCTTTTATTGAGAATTTCCTATCTATAATTAACTGCGAGCCAAACGGAAAATTAAGGGCCAAATACATTGCCGACTATTGGCGCCGCCCTGAATACATTTATTTAGGGCCTGATGAAAATATGTTCCCCCCTATCATTCAATGGATTGCAGACTACAGCGTACGCCACCACTATTTGCCCGGCAGCAGCTTTATTTCAAGCAAGCCCAAAGTTGGGATTAACCACAAGCAATACGGAGTCACTTCGCTGGGTGTAAATGTCTATATGCACGAGGTGCTTACATTTTTAGGCATTGACCCGGCAAAAGATCCTTTTACTATAAAGATGTCGGGCGGCCCTGACGGAGATGTTGCAGGCAATCAGATCTGTAATTTACGCAGATTTTACCCCAAAACTGCAAAATTAGTAGCCTTGACGGATATCTCTGGAACCATCAATGACCCTGATGGCTTGGATCTTGATACCCTCGTTATGCTATTCAAAGAGCAAAAACCGATTAAATACTACCCTCCTGAAAAATTGCATGAAGGGGGCTATCTACTGGATAAGAATAACAAGCGCCACCCTACAGCTTTAGTGCAGCAGACACTTTGCTGGAAAAAAATTGAAGGCAAGCTGGAACAAATATGGCTGTCGGGCAGTGAAATGAACTATCTCTACCGCAATAATATCCATTCCACGCCTACTGATGTATTTATTCCAAGCGGAGGCCGTCCCCGTACTCTAAATGAACAGAATTACCAAGAATACTTAGACCCTACAGGCAAACCAACTTCTAAAGCTATCATTGAAGGAGCGAACCTCTACCTTACTCAAGGCGCACGCCGGGCACTGGAAAAATTAGGCACAATTATCATAAAGGATAGTTCAGCAAATAAAACGGGAGTCATTTGCTCTTCTTTTGAGGTATTGTGCGGACTTGCCTTAGGCGATGACCTATTTTTAAAGCACAAGGAAAAAATAGTAGAAGAAATCTTAACCCGCATTCAACTCTGCGCCTACAAAGAAGCCTCTCTTTTACTAAAAACATACAAGGAAGATGGGGAGTTTTTAACTGACATTTCTGAGGCAATTTCCAAGCGAATTAACATGTTCGCTTATCAATTGCTCGATTATTTGGATACGACCCCTTTGCCCGACGATCCCAATCACCCGCTGCTGCGAGCTTTTTTCAATTATTGCCCCCCTATTTTGCGCAATCAATACCGAAAAGAGCTAATGAAATACATCCCTGAACACCATAAAAAAGCTATTATTTCTTGCCATATTGCCGCCTCTTTGGTTTACAATCGCGGCCTTAAATGGTTTCCTTCTATTGTGGATATCTTACCTCTTATCCTCGCTGAAGTGGAATAACGGCTCTTTTTCTTCACCGGAAAAAGGACCTTAGGATAACAATAACCACACAGTAGCACTCAACAGTTTAGAGTGCTAGATTTCATTTGACCTTTAACCTCTTTTCTCTGTAATATAAATAGTATGCGAGGAAAAATGTCTAATAAGTTAATGGCAGTAAAAACTTCAGGCAAGCAAGAACGAGAGCTAAAAGTTTTGCTTGGGCTGGTGGATTATTTTATCCGCTCCGGCAAACCAGTGGGTTCCAACACGTTAAAAGAAGCCGGTTTTGATAACCTAAGCTCAGCCACTATTCGCAACTACTTTGCTAATTTAGAAGAAACCGGCTACCTAAAACAGCTTCACACTTCCGGAGGACGCGTACCCACAGAAAAAGCCTATCGCCTATTTGCAAAAGAACACTTAGACCGGCAGACACTCGAAGAAAAAGTAGCGGAGCGCCTTAACCAAATTAAATCCTATGAAAACAAAGAAATCGCTGCTTATCTCAATACAGCCGTAGAGTTGCTAAGTCAATTGACGCAAACTGCCGTTTTCATTTCCGCACCCCGCTTCGACCAAGATTTTATCATCGATATTAGGCTTATCGGCATCGATGCCACTAGAACAGCCTGTATTTTAGTGACTAATTTTGGCGCGATTCACACCGAAATCCTCTATACAGAAAAAAAGCTGAGCAATTTTTCCATAAAGCGCATTGAAAATTATTTTCATTGGCGTCTCAGCGGCCTGGATCGTCCGGAAAATTTAGAAGATGACGAAGAAACAGCCGCCCAAAAATTTTACAATGAAGTCATGGTACGCTATATAGTCGGCTATTCCCACTATTATGATGAAGAAATCTATCGCACAGGCTTTTCCCGTTTGCTGCATTATCCAGACTTTGAAACTCCGACTGCATTGGCCAATAGCTTGGGTTTGTTTGAAAATATTGCGGGAATGCGGTTGCTGTTAAAAGAAACTGAACGGCATGGCCGCATCCGCTATTGGGTCGGGGAAGATTTGCTGCCGTATTCGGCTAGCTCCCCTAATTGCGCAGTGGTGGCAATTCCCTATTGCATTAATCAAAAAGTCGTTGGCGCCTTAGGTTTACTTGGCCCGATGCGAGTGCCTTATCGCGAATTGTTTGGGGCCATTAGTTATTTTTCGCACTGTATAAGCGAAGCATTGACTAAGAGCTTATATCGTTTTAAAATCACGTTCCGCCAGCCGCAAGAAAAAAATCAGGCTGAGCAGCCTATACTAGCACATACATCTTCCATTCTCCTGGAAGACAAAACGCGAAAGGAGCAAAAGCGCAATGAACGAAAACAATGATCGGGAAAATCAGCAAGAAGAGACTGCGGAATCGATTGAGCAAGAGGCCGGTGAAAGCCTTGCGCAAAAACCAAAAATGGTCTCTATAAGTGAAGTTGAGTACGAAAACTTAAAAAACGAAGCGCAGGAATATAAAAACAAATACCTAAGAGCTTTGGCCGAGCAAGAAAATGCCCGTAAACGCTTGCAGAAAGAGCGCGAACAACTAACGCAATACGCTGTGCAGAATGCCATTGTGGACTTTTTGTCCCCCTTGGATCATTTTGAAAATGCATTGAAATTCACAGAACAGATGTCCGATGAGGTAAAGCACTGGGGCTTGGGCTTCCAGATGATTTTATCTCAATTTAAAGAGGTGCTTAGCAGAAATGGTATTGAACCAATTGAATCTGTCGGCAAACAAATGGACCCCCACTTGCATGAAGTGATTGAAGCTATCCCTTCACCAAATCATCGGCCAGGAACGATTATTGAGGAAAGCATGCGCGGTTATCGCATGGGCAACACAACTATCCGCCCTGCCAGAGTCAAAGTGGCTAAGGCCCCTCAACAAGATAAAGAATAATTACGTATATTTAGGAGAGAAAGTATGTCTCAACAAAAAAAGAGTAAAATTATCGGCATCGACTTGGGTACTACTAACTCATGCGTTGCCATCATGGAGGGAGGCCAGCCTAAGGTTATCCCTAACGCTGAAGGTTCGCGCACTACACCATCGGTAGTGGCATTTAAGGGCAATGAGCGTTTAGTGGGCATTCCTGCCAAACGCCAGGCTATCGCCAACCCGGAGAACACCATTTCTTCTTCCAAGCGTTTCATCGGAAGAAAATACAATGAAGTGCTATCAGAAATTAAAACCGTGCCCTACAAGGTAGTTGCCAGCTCAAACGGAGATGCGGCCTTCGAAATCCAGGGCAAAATCGTAACGCCTGAAGAAATTGCTGCACAGATCCTCATTAAAATGAAAGAGACTGCGGAAGCGTATCTCGGAGAAAAAGTTACTGAAGCGGTAATCACAGTGCCTGCTTACTTTAACGACTCCCAACGCCAATCCACTAAAGATGCAGGCCGCATTGCCGGTTTAGATGTAAAGCGCATTATTCCCGAACCTACGGCTGCTGCCCTAGCTTATGGCTTGGATAAAGAAAAACACGACAAAAAAATTGCCGTATTCGACCTCGGCGGCGGTACTTTTGATATTTCAATTCTTGAAATTGGCGAAGGTGTATTTGAAGTATTGGCTACCAATGGCGACACTCACTTGGGCGGCGATGACTTTGACAACGAAATCTTAAAATGGCTGCTCGACACTTTCAAACAAGAGCAGGGCATCGATTTAAGCCACGACAAAATGGCCCTGCAAAGATTGCGCGATGCCGCGGAAAAAGCCAAAATCGAGCTTTCTGGAGTACCCTCAACTGAAATCAACCTGCCATTCATCACCATGGATGCCAGCGGCCCTAAGCACTTGGCGATTACCTTAAGCCGCAGCAAGCTGGAAAATCTTACCCACAACTTAATTGAACGCACACGCGAGCCTTGCCTAAAAGCGCTAAAGGACGCAGGCGTCAATAAAGAAGACATCGGCGAAGTCATCCTCGTGGGCGGTATGACCCGTATGCCAGCTGTCCAAGAAATGGTAAAAGAGATTTTTGGCAAAGAAGGGCACAAAGGCGTTAACCCGGACGAAGTGGTAGCAGTCGGCGCGGCTATTCAAGGCGGTGTGTTAACGGGCGACGTTAAAGACGTATTGCTTTTAGACGTTACCCCATTGACTCTCGGCATTGAAACTCTGGGCGGCGTAATGACTCCGTTGATCGAGCGCAACACCACTATCCCTACGCAGAAAAAACAAGTGTTCTCTACTGCTGCAGACAACCAAACAGCAGTAACAATTGTCGTGCTGCAGGGCGAGCGCAAAATGGCCAAAGACAATAAAGAAATCGGCCGCTTTGACCTAACCGAATTGCCCCCTTCTCCAAGAGGCATGCCGCAAATTGAGGTTGCCTTTGACATCGATGCTGACGGCATCCTGCACGTATCAGCTAAGGACATGTCCACAGGCAAAGTACAAAAAATCCGCATTGAGGCCCAGTCCGGCCTGCGAGAAGAGGATATCCAGCGCATTGTTAAAGATGCCGAATTACATGCTGAAGAGGATAAAAAGCGCAAAGAAGAAGTTGAGCAGAAAAACGAACTGGAATCGATCGTATTCCGCGCAACTAAGTCTTTGAACGAGTACAAAGACAAGATTCCTGCGGATATTGCATCCGGCATTCAGGAGAAAATCGATGCCGCCAATAAAGCCCTCGAAAGCAATAATAGCGATGCCATGCGCCGCGCTAAAGAAGAGCTGGAAGCCCATATGCAGCACATCGGCGAAGCAATGGCTAAAGCAGGAGCTGCACAGCAGCAGGGCCCAACAGCTCAAGCCCAGCCTGAGCATGAAGGCCACCAGCAACAGCACCAGCATCAGCCAAACAATGGCGACAACATTGAAGAAGCTGAAGTGGAAATCATCGACGACAACGACAAAAAATAAGTCGTTGCCTTCCTCAAAAAGGGGCATGTTTAAAAAAACATGCCCCTTTTAGTCTCCCCTCCTTTATCCTGCAGCACGAAGTGCGTATCTTGTTAAGCTATTTATCAAATAGTGTAGCAAATCCAATATAAGCCTTTATTGCGTTACGGACTAACCATGTTTGAGTGTCAAGCAACTCCTCTAACTTTTTCTTAGAAAGATCCATGTAAATATCAGATGAAATTAATGCCCAAATAGATACACGAGGATCACTCAGTAGCTTTTTTGCAATTGCAAAATGTCCGTACGTAACGGCCCAGCGAAGAGCAGCATTATTATTAGCAGCCGGGTTAGCTCTTTTATCCTCTAATATAAGCCTTACAATAGCAGCACTATTATCACGAGCTAGGATATCAGCAAGAAAGCTATGTCGTAACTTTATCGTTTTCTCGTAATAGCAATGAAGAGCAAGCTCAAGGAAATTATTACTTTTAGGGTCGGCTCTTCCATCCTTCAAAAGAAGCTCCACAACTTTTTCGTGGCCATTATAAACAGCATTTCTAAGAGCAAGGCTTTCATTTGCGGTTGGGTCAACTCTTTTATCCCCAAGTAGTAACTTTACTACTTCCACACTTCCCTTTTTAGCAGCTAATGCAATGGATTCATTGTTAAGAGCTGCAGGATCAGTTCTACCGTCCTTCAAAAGAAGGGCAACAACCTTAGAGTGACCATTGGCAGCGGCATAACGAATGGCACGACTATCTATAGAAGCGGGGTCGACTCTTTTATTAGCAAGCAACAACTTAACCAATGGGCAGTGGCCATTTTTAGCAGCTTCTAGAAAGATCTGGTTACAATCAAGATAATAGTAAGGATCATTATAGATTACTGGGTCAGTTAGCAGTATCTGCACCGTTGCAGAATAGCCGTTTTCAGCAGCCTCAATAAGAGCAGAGTGCTTATCAGCCCAGCCAATCCGGCAAGTCGCCAGTAATAGCCTTACAATTTGACTATGCCCCTTTTTAACTGCTATTCGAAAAAAACCCTTATCGTCATTTAATCGTATCCTTTCATCAGCCAATAGAGTTGCGACGACTTTTGCATGACCATCTATTACTGCACGCAAAAGAGCTAAATTACCCTGGTCGCCTGGATTGACTCTTGGATCGGCCAGGAGCTCCCTTACAATTTCAAAATGGCCATTAGCAGCAGCTTCAATAATGGCCTTATTTTTATCGGCAGAAGGGTCAACTCTTTCATCAGTTAATAAGGTTTTAACAATGTCTAAATGGCCTTCCCGAGCTGCTAGTTGAAGGGAATTGTAACCATTAAAACTTGCTAATGGGTCAACTCTTTCATCAGCTAAAAGCAGTTTAACAACCTCCTTCTGCCCACTTCTCGCCGCAAATCTAAGAGGCTGATTTGAGTAAATAGCAGGACTAACTCTACCAACACTAAGTAGCCTTTTTACAACTTTAACGAGCCCCTTTTCTGCAGCTTTGTACATTAAAACTTCACTTTTGGTATTAAATAAGGGAGAGCGATAAAGCTTAGTTGCCAGCGAAGGGTGTGCTTTCAATAAATCGGCAGCTTCTGCATCCCGATCTTCACATAATAATTGAATAAATGTAGTGGCGTAGTGGGGTGTTTCTTCAACGACCCTTTGCAACGTTTTTGATGCAGCAGAAATGCTGGTTTTATTAGGTATATTTTCAATAATAGTATCGAGAACATCAAACGGCAGTTTTTCAAATTCACTAAGTCCTGCAGTCTTTGCTTCATATGCAGTATTTAGCTCGTTAACTTTGGCAAAAATCCGATTTCTGACATCATCCAGTTGTTGTACTGTGCTGTCAAGTGTTTCAGAGATAAGCTGCGCTTGTTTTCCGCTGCATTTAGGCAATTCTTTTTCATATTGCCTGATTAACTGGACTTGCAAATTTGAGATGCTAGTTAAAAAGGAAGCAATTTTTTTATCCGTGATGTTTGTTAAACGTTGGTATAAGCCAGCTTGCGCGTAAAGACTTTCAATCGTTTGATAAATCGTTTGTCCTTGCTTCCTTAATCCAACGCATCCGTTCATTAAACTCACCTTACTTAGACCCTGATTACTACCTTATAATAGGTTATATTCGAGAGTTTTTTCTCTATAGGAGCTCGCAAAAATCAGTGGGTCATATTAGTAATATGGCCCACTGATTTTCAGAGCTTCGTGCGAGCTCCTAGAGGAAAAGAACTCGAATCTGACCCTTAGAAGGTAGCAATCAGGGTCAAAGGTCTAGTTAGTATTTACATATTTTATATAGTAAATGTTAAAACAATGTTAAAATTTATTAAAAACACTGTTTTTAAACAAATAAGCGAAAAATAGTTAATAATTTATATTATTTTAGATGCATGATTTTTTTAAAAATATTTCTACATCTTTACTCATAGACGTATGAGCATTTAATTTAATAGACAAACCTGACCGCACATGTTTGAGTATATAAGTAGAGTCTTCGAAAATCAGCTTAAGGTCACCAAATTGCACTAAATCTAGAAGATGCTTCTGTATTTCTGAAGTGATAAGATACTTGTCGATCAGGCTAAGCGAGTGCTCTAAAATTTCATAATTATTCGTCATCACTCCACTTATAATCAAGTCGGCCACTTCTTTTACGATTGAAAGGTCTGCGGCTAAATGATTAGCTAAGATGGCGCGAAATTTGCTGGGGAGGCTTCTGTTGCGCACCCTTTCAAGGAAAGGCTGCGGGTCGGAAGTCTTTTCAAGCAATGTAAAATAATAAGTTTCGAGCCATTCTTTATTCTCTCTTGGGGCTTCAAGAAAAGCCCGGTCGGCGAAATTTAAGGCTTCATGCAAACCTTGCTTTGTCTTTTCCATCATTTGCAAATGAAGTTGCAGGATGGTTTGATATTCTTCTTTGCTATAAGGGATGATCTTTTGAAATAACGAGGCATAGACCCTATCTATAGGCATATTGCAAGCAAGCATCTGTGTCATAAGAGCATAACATTGCTGCCTAAGAACTGGTTTTAAAGGAGATTCGTTTAACGATAGTTTATGCAAAATATTTTCAGAAGAAGGTAAATGCCTCGTGACGATTTGTAAAGCGGTTAGTCGCAATGCGGTTTCTGGATGGTTCACATGCTGTTCGGCAAAGGCTAAGGCCTGCTCTTTGAAAGGCTCTTCGAATGCAAGTCTTGCAAATAAACGGGCCGCAAAAGGTGTGTCATAAGAGAGCAGGCGAGCTTCTGTCTCTTTGTTGGAGAGTATCGCTTTAAAGATTTTTTTAAACAGCAACTCCACACTTTTTTCAGCTTGGCTATTTAAATCAGCCTCTTGTAATAACAAAGCCAGTTCCAGCAGTTCAAAGTCAGCTAATCCCTGATCTGCCACTAAATGGGCCAGCTTTAGACCATCCTCGACACCTTTATCGCTAATTCCCTCTTTTACTTGCCCGCATAAGCGGCGAACGGCATTTATATTGAATTCCCAATGCAATCCTTTTTCAGCATATTTGCTAGCCACCTCTATTGCCATTTCTTTGCTTAAAGGAATATCAAACATTCTTTCAGCTGCAGTTAGAGGCAATTCTTTAGACAGCAAACCCCATCTGTCTATAAAACCGGGCAGCCGGTCTTTAAAATATGCAGATTTGCGGTCATGAAAAGTAATGTCGCAAAATTCTTCAAATTCCCGCAATGCCCCCTTCAAATCCTCAGGGGTTTTGATTTTCCAGCTTATGACTATTTCGCGCTCTTTTTTCATGATGGGTTGCGCCAACTCCAGTAAACCTAAGGCATCGGCAAATTGCGCAAGCCTGTGCATAGTGCTCCAACGGCTGTTAGCATCCCAGCCCAAAAATTTGCTTGTGAAAACTAATTCTTGGGTCTGTTTATTATAATTGAAGACGATTTGAGCTGAATGGACTCTAAGGGGAACATTATAGGCAACTTCCAGCTCATTCTCTGTAACTAATACACCGATCTGATCCCCTTTGATCTCCTTACTAAATAAAATTTGAGCAACTAATGGGGGCAGAGCAGCGTTTGCTATTGTTTCCTTGGTGTAGATCTTTTGCCCCTCAAAAGCCAGCATTTTGAGCAGGTTTTGATGAACTAAAGTGAACACATCCTCAACGCTTTCTGGGGGTGTATTGCCATTAAAGTTTGGTAAGAGGGAAAGGACATAAGGCTGCTCATTCCCTGCTTCGCGAGGGGTAAACAGCGAACTGGTAACGTAAAAACCTGGAGAAGCATCCAAATTTTCTTCAGTTGCCAGCATCGCCTCAAAAACGGCCTTTAACTTAGCTACATATTCTTGGGCGGCTTTGAGCTGTTCAGGATCGGAGGATTGATAAAGGGATAGGAAAGAAGCCCAATCCTCATACAGGGAAAAGAAAATTCCCACCATCTCTTTAAAATAGATTCCCTTTTCGGTCCGCGTAAGCTCAGGACTGGCTTTCATAGTTTTTATGGCCGTATCCATGGCAGCAATTAATTCAAACATACCTCTTAACAAAACCATTCTGGCTGCCGGAGTGCTTTGTTGAAATTTATCAGCCAGCCATGAAGAGTCCCAATCAGAGGCCAATTGTTTAAATTCAGAAAGCGCCTTCTCAAGCGTTTGTTTTTTACCAAATCGATAGAGATGCCCCTCCAGCCTGGTTCTGGCATTTGCAAGTTTCGCAAACTCTGAAAAAGTGCCCTGTTCATTGGAAAGCAGTTGCAAGCACCTTTCTAAACAGTCTTCAGCTGGCTCGAGAGGCTGGATAAAAAAAGTTAACGCTGCAGGCAAGGCATAAAACTGCTCCAGCTGCGACAATGCACGCTTAAATTCCTTGATTTTGTTTTGGCCGACAGCGCCGCTTTCAACTAAATTTTCAAGCTTTAATAAAAATATACGCCATTTTTCTGCAAACTGCGGCTCAAAAGTTTGCTTGCCTGCCGGCAGCAAATCCACTAAATAGGCTTTATGCGAAAGCCTGTTTTGATAGGCAATTGCCTGGACAGCCTCCCGATACAGCGCAGCTGCTGATAAGAGAGAAAATTGCCCGGGCCCTATGGCTTTGCCGGCCAATAGAGTTTCAAGCACTTTTAAATGAAATAGAGGTTTTAATCGTTCATTTGGCTGGGCTTTCTCCAGGCTGGCTTCAAGTTCTGCAAAACTTTTATTCAAGGCTGTTTCTAGTTCGATTAAAACTCTTAAGGCTCGCTTTGCTTCTTTCGGGACTAACCCCGAGGCTTTGATCTGCCGCTCCAACTGCAGCCGGCTGTCTCTTAAACTATGTACCCAAGGATTCTGCTTAAACTGCTGCAATATTTCCAAAGCATCAGTCCCCCAAGCATTTCGCAGGGCTGTCAGCAGTTTGGAAACGTCTTCCGGTAGATCCTCAAAAGCTGCTGAGGGCGACAATGCAGCCGGCAGCGAAATGGCAACCTGCGCAGGATGCACAGTAAGCCCTTCTTTAACAAAAGACTCCGGGTCCGCAATGGAGGCATCCCATTTTCCAAACCAGCCCGACTGCACGCAGACCACTAAAGGCTCTTTAGAAACCGTTTCCCTCATTTGCAATACTGTTTTTGGATCCGATGTATACATGCAAGGAACGCCCAAGCTGCTGAAGTTTACGATGGGATGGGAGTTTTGCGGTTCTTTGGC
The DNA here is from genome assembly GCA_023428915.1 of Verrucomicrobiota bacterium. Taxonomy (GTDB): domain Bacteria; phylum Chlamydiota; class Chlamydiia; order Chlamydiales; family JAEYWL01; genus JAEYWL01. The sequence continues at coordinate 7,345 of JAEYWL010000126.1, read as the reverse complement.
CGATACGACGACTAAGCGATGCTTATCAGCTTTATACTCGTCTTGGGCCTGCTTTAAGGTTGCGGCGTAAAGAATTTCATAGGGAGAATGTAATATGAGGGCCGAAGCTGTTCCGGCAACAAGTGTTTTTGTTTGCAGCTCTGCAGTAATAGGCGGCTGTCTCTCCTCGGCAATTTTTTTCCTATCAATAAAAGTCGTGTGAAGCTTCGGGCGATTAATGGCCCGGGCCTGGACTGGATAAATTGTATTTCCTTTAATGACCAGCTCCATATCTGTCGGATGATCATCAAAAAACTTTTCCCCAATTACCCCCCATTGGTAGAGCCGCACTAAAAATTCTTGAGAAAGCACAGGCCTGCGCTGCAGGGTTTTAGGGTTTTCTATGGGAAGCAGTTCTATTCCGCTGGCAGTTTCTACAGGCCCTAAACGAACAGGCTTTTCGACGTTGTCATAAAGAATATAAAGTTTATCCGGCTCTGTTTCAGAAATTAACAATAAAGCAGTGTCGCTATTAACTCCTTGATTACCTACAACCCCCTCTCCATGGCCATAGGTTGCACTAAGGCGCATCGCACGAAATTTTTCCTCCCCGGCATAAAGAGGTTCTGAGCTAAAAAGCACTAGTGAAATTGGAATAAGCGAGGAGTGCAAAGCCCCGCCTGGCGGCTCCCCAATAAGCTGCTGAGAAGTCACTGCTAGCTTTAGAGGCTGCTCGAAGGGGTTATTACCGGCCTCTATCCTATTTTTTAAAGAAGGAATGCTAAAATAAGAGCGGATAACTTCGCCAGCTGCACGGCAAAATGGCGCTGGGGCCGGCGTTATATAAGCCGGGCTGGCATTGCCTCCTGCATTGGGTATTTTTCGCTCTTTGCTATTTTCTTTTTGTTTCTCCTCTTTTTCATCCTCTGCACCCGTGCTGCGGACCATTAAATATTCACCCTGATGATGCAAGTTTTCCAGCCAGGTTTGCATTTCAGGGGGGACAAGCTGATTAAATAAAACCGGGTCTTTTCCTGCCGCCTCAAAAGTTCGCTTCAAACTTTCATCGATTTGCGATAGGATATGTTGTATCTCGGGTTCGCCCAAAAAATCTTTTCCTTGGTAATCCTTAAAGCGGCTCCCTAGCTCTTGCCAATAAAAAAACACATCAGGGGCTTCCCGTTGTAAAAAGGCCCGCATTGCTTTATTTTTTATCCCTTTAGGAAGGATAAACTTCAGGCCGGAAAGCTGCAGGACTTCTGCCAGCCGTGCTTGCTTGACTAAATTTTTATGTTTAGGGCCGTATTCATCAAGGTCGGCTTCATCAACTTTAGCCCGCACAGCGGGCATAAGCTCGGCAATCTTTTTTTCAAGCGTTTTAACGCCAAAACATTGATCTTCGACAACCTGCCTCCAGGAAGCTAATTTTGGTAAGGAGCAGGTTTTTGGCGGCAATGCAGCCACAGATTCCATCAACCCATGATAGAGTAGGTCGATATAGCGCTTCAATTCTAGCACTTGAGATGCCGGCAGCTGGGCCATTTTTTGTTCGCAATTTGCAAGCAGATTGCACGCTTGCCGAATGCTATGCAGCCCAGCAATTGTTTGCTCTGCGGGTAAAGAGACAGAATTGCCTGAAACAGGATCATCTTTTTGCTGCTGTCGAAATTCGGCAAAGGTTTGAGTTATGCCCTCGCTTTCTTTTAACATGCGATACAGGGCATGCTGCACAATTAACATCTCCGCTTCATGACTGGGCAATCCCGCAGCTAATTGGTAAGTATTTTCCAGAGAAGCGGGCACATGGCCTCCCTGCTTTAGCGCATGCTGCAATGCTCTGGATTCTTGCACAATGCTTGCTACAGTGCGATCCGGTGCATTTTCTGCGGTGCGCATCAGGCTTTCTACAAGAGGCGAATTTCTATGCGGCGTAAGCTGTAAAGCAGTCAATAAAGCATGGACAACTTGTTTGCTTTTGCCGCTCCAATTTTCTGGATTCAGCCAACTTAAGGAATGCGATGAAGAGGGTTCTTTGCTTTGCCTGCGCAGCTCAAACCACTCAGAACTCCCCCATTTTAATTTTACAGGGGAGGCTTGATCAGAAGTTTTACCCTCAAGATTTTTTAACAGCCAGGTAAAATGGGTTTGCAGCGGTTTCAACAAGGCAGACTCGCTGGCAAGTTCGACCAGTCCTTGCAACTCTTTCCCCAACTCTCTAACTTGCCCGGCTAAAGCTTCTGTTAAGAGTCCAGCAGCCTCATTTTCCTTTGCAGCCCTTAGCTCATGCTTTAAATCTTCAGAAACTTGTTCTACCCAATCCTCTACTGCCCACGTCAGCTTTGCAAACTCGTCTTGTAGAAATTGGTCCAAGCGCTCTCTTTGACTGCTTCCGGGAACGTGATCGATGAAATCATCGATAGCCATAATAGCAAGAAAGGCTTGTTCTAGATCTTTGCCGGCGGATAATGACTCACCAGGAAAAATGGGATCATGGGTACGGTTGATTAATTTCTCGTATGCGCTCTCAAAAGGAGATAAAAGGGCATCATATTCTTTTAAGGCGGAAAAAAGAGCTTTAGTCTCTTCAATGAGGCTGATGGCTTCTTGCCAAGCAGCTGAGACTGGCAGGTTCAATAACTGTAATTGTCTGTATTCATCCTCAAGCTCCATGGAAATTTGCTGAATTTTTGCCTGATCCTCTTCCGAAATAATTCCCTTTAGGTAAAGAGTGTTGAAAAGAGCTTGCATTTGCGCCGCTTGCCACTGAAATTTTTCATCTAAGAGAGCGACTTCCTTGTTTATATTAGCCGGTAGAACAGCTGAAAATAAGGGGGTTTGCTGCAAGGATTGAAAGCGCTCTTTTAGCGGGCAAACACCTTGAGACATTTCTCTATTGAAAATAGGGGAAGAATTACAGCCTCGCAAACAAATATTATTTGGCATTACTCACCAATTATAAAAAATTGAATAATTAAACTATATTTAATATTTTAATATATGTTAATTAAAATTTCTATATTTTTTAACAAACAATTAATAATAATTAATAGTGATAATAGCGACAGAAATTAAAACAATTAGGCCATTTTTTACAACCTCGCAGTGCTCCAAAGACCTATTTAAACCCACCCCTAAAAGGCAGGATTAGAGACTTTGCTGGCGTAGGAAGCGTCTAATCTTTGCGGAATCAACAGTCTTTCGCCTTCAAACCCAAGTTGCGCACCTAAATCACGCTTGAACATTGCCGAACTTGACAAGTGAAAGGATAAGTCCCGAAGAACCAAGTCATGACTTGGCCGAGGGGCTTAGCGTTTCAATTGGCAAGTGCAGGCCTGTTCAAGCGTGATTTAGGGGCGCAACTTGGGTTTCAATGGCTTTAATTTTTGAAATTAGGGTAAGAACTTCTCTTAAGGTCATACCCAACCCAAAAATCGAAACAGCCAATTCTGCAAAATATTCAAAAGCAGCTAGCTGTGGCACTACCAGCGGAATAGCAGTTATTAGAGCACAAACAGTAACCGTTATTAACCACATAAAAATTTATACAGCTCTTTCAGCCAGCTTTTCCATAATGCTGCTGGTGCGCTTAATGAATTCGCTGAGATCTTTGGGGTCCATCTCGCGCTGCGAAAGCAGGGCAAGCTCATAGGCCTGAACTGCCATTTCTTTGGCCAGTTCCGGCTGGCTGCTCTCCAACTTAGCAATGGCATTGATAAGCGGACTATTGGTATTTACCACAAATGTGCGCTTGCCGAATAGATCTGAAAGGGTGCGGCTGGGGTCCATGGCCTGCATATAGTCGCGCATGCGGCGCTGTGATTCTTCTAACAAAATGAAACCGGGCAAATTGTCATTGGCCAGGCTTTTAGCCTCAACTTCAACACCTTCCTTGCCGAGCAAATGGCCGATTTTTTCGGCTATGCGGGCCGCTTCCGATTTGCCTTCAGCATCCAGCAAAGATTTTTCCCTGGCGCTGTCTAGAATTCCCTCTTCAACAGCTGCATCAATTCTCTGGAATGTTGCAGGAGTTAGTTTGCCTTCTATCTGCTGCATGAGATAGCTGTCGATAGGGTGGTTGGCAATTAAGACCTCAATCCCCTGCTGTTGATAGACATCCAACATGTGTGCTGCATGCCGTTCATCAACAGTGTAGAAAATCTTGTCTTTTGTTTTGTCCCGGTTCCTCTCTAAATAAGCCTCAACGGTAGTCCATTCCCATTTAGTGTTTTTCCAAAGCAGGAAATCTTTTACACGCTCATAAAACTTTTCATCCTGGATGGCGCCAAGCTTGATCACCACGGAGATGTCCGGCCAGCACTCCAGGAATCTCTCCCGTTCGTTTTTGTAAAGCGCCGCCAAACTGTCAGAAACCTTCTTTGATACGTGGGCGGCTAGCTGCCTCACAGTTTTATCCATCTGCAGATAACTGCGCGATACGTTTAAGGGAATATCCGGGCTGTCAATTACTCCTCGTAAAGGCATAAGATAGTCAGGAATAAGGTCTTTGCAATTATCGGAAACAAACACCCGATTGCAATAAAGCTGGATGCTGTTTTTATCTTTCTCAAAATAAGTCTTTTGCTTGGGGAAAAATAATACCCCTTTTAAATGAAATGGGTAGTCGACATTCAAATGGATCCAAAATAGCGGATCAGGCTCCATTGGATAGAGTTTGTGGTAAAACTGGTGGTACTCTTCTTTAGTGCAATCAGTGGGCGACTTTATCCATAGCGGTTCTTTATCATTGATGCGCTGATCATTTAAATAAATGGGGTAAGGGAGAAAACTGCAATATTGTGTCAAAATGTGGCGGATTTTGTGCTCATCCAGCACCTCGTCGCTTTCTTTTGAAATGTGCAGGATAATGTCAGTGCCTCTTTTACTACGGCTCCCTCTTTCAATAGTATATTCTGAAGAACCATCGCACGACCAAAAGACGGGCTCGGCGCCATCTTTATAGGAAAGAGTCTGGATATCCACTTTATCTGATACCATATAGGAAGAGTAAAATCCCAAGCCAAAATGGCCGATAAATTGCTCCCCTTCCTGATGGGATTTATATTTATCTACAAATTCCTCTGCGCCGGAAAAAGCGATCTGGGCAATATACTTCTTAACCTCTTCAGCATCCATGCCCACGCCTGTGTCTGAAAAAGTCAAAGTGTGCTCTTCTTTGTTGATGGTCACATCAATGCGAAATTCTTCATCTAAAGCTTGCGCTTCTCCCTGATCCCGTAAAATTTTCAGCTTGCGGATGGCATCGCAGCCGTTGGAAACCAATTCCCTTACAAAAATATCTTTATCGGAATAAAGCCACTTTTTAATGATCGGCAGAATGTTTTCGCTGTGAATTTCCAGATTGCCTTTTGTCATCCTCTCACCTCGTAATTTTGTTTTATTAGAGAACCATTTTGATTGATTCGGGAGTTTATGTACAGCAGAGGTGTTTATCCTGCATTTTATACATTCTTAATAAAATTAAGGTATTGTTTTATAAAACTTTGCTTAAGGATTAGCATGCCAAAATTTTTGCACGCAGTTTTTTTTCTGCTTATAGCCTTTACATCTCAAGCATTGCCTGCTGAGCAGCCTTTTGACCCGCTAGCAGTATATCTGACCTGGCAAAAAAATCCCGAAAGCAGCATGACCATTCATTGGATTTCAGCCGGCAATCAGCCTGAAGACTCCGTTTATTATAAGCCTGAAGGCGCAAAAGAATGGAGGCTAGCTAATGGCAGCCATAAACCTTTACCAGAAGGCCACACCGAATACCTTATTCATACTACCGAACTGACAGGACTGGAACCCGATACTCCTTATGTTTTTGCAGCGGGACATAATGGCAAAGTCTTTAAATTCAAAACCATGCCAGCTGCCTTAAACCGCCCCTTGCGCTTTGTGGTCGGCGGCGATCTCTACCATGATGACATCGAAGATGTTGTCGTAATGAACCGTATAGCAGCCGCAAAAAATATCGACTTTGCTCTTTTAGGAGGCGATATAGCCTACGCCACAGATAAGTATGGGCAATTCCCCGAAAAAATGGAAAAATGGCTGACCTTTTTAGAAGCCTGGAAAAACTCCATGATCACTAAAGAAGGGTATCTTATTCCCCTGCTCCCTGTAATTAGCAATGAAGACACTAAGAAACGCTATGCCCAAAAACCTGAGCAGGCAGCATTCTTTTACGCTTTATTTGCAACACCGGGATTGCCGGGTTATAATGTGATCGATTTTGCCAACTATTTAAGCATTTTTTTACTCGATAGCGGACACACTAATTATATCAGCGGCAAACAAAAAGTGTGGCTGGCTGATGCTTTAAAAGCCCGCGCCAATGTTCCCGTAAAATTCGCCCTGTATCATGTGCCTGCTTACCCTTCGGTACGCAATTTAAGTGGTATCCACGGCACATTAATCCGTGCCCACTGGGTCCCTTCTTTCGAAAAATACAATCTCACCGCCGCTTTTGAAAATCACGACCATGCCTACAAACGCACAGAGTTAATAAAGGGAAATAAAGTCGATCCTGCTGGAGTGTTATATATAGGCGACGGAGGGTGGGGAGTAGCAACTCCCAGAGAACCTGCTAAAGCTAGCGAACGCTGGTATCTTGCTGCTACGGCTGCAAAGCAAAATATTGTCATCGTCACTATATATCCCGATAACTCTACTTTTTACCAAGCTATTGACCGGAGCGGCAACATCTTTGACCAGTTTTTAAGACCCAACAAAATGCCTTGATTTCCGTTTTCAGATTAGGCAAGCTATTCAACAAGCTAATCTGAATATATCAAGGTGTTTATGAGATATTTTTTTCTTTCATTGTCTGTTTTATTAGTAAGTGCACAAGCTGCGTTTGCAGAAAACATGGGTGAGGCGCCTCCTCCAGCCCAAAGCATGTGGCAAACTGTCAGTTTAGTGGCCATTGCCATGGTGACCTTTTACCTCATTTTATGGCGTCCTGAGCAAAAACGACGCAAGATGCTTGAAGAGCAGCGAACAAGTCTAAAGAAAGGCGACCGGGTATACGCCATGGGAATTATCGGCACAGTGTCTAAAATTAATGAAAATACTGTGATCCTCCGCATGGTTGACGGCAGCAAAATCGAATTCCTTAAAGCAGCCATCACCGATGTAATGCCAGGCACGGAAGAAGACCTCAAGAAAATCGAAAAAGAAGAAGGCTAAAGGACACATAGGGACCTTAACGACAAGGAAGCATGTTTTGTCCTTGGCGTCCTTAAGAGACAGTTGCATAAGTCTGAGTGAGGCGCTTAAATGGACAATGGACCTTAATGACGCCATGGACCTTATGGACTTAATGGACTAAGCGCCAATTGCTTGTCGTAAATGTCTTTGGCGT
>JAEYWL010000103.1 GCA_023428915.1 Verrucomicrobiota bacterium | reverse complement strand
GCCTATTCAGTTCTTCTTTTAAAATTAAAATCTACCTGTTATTAAAAAGATAATTTTTAATAAGCAGGGGTTGTTAATTGCATAAGCCGTCTGAATCCATAGAAACAGAAATATTAAAAAAACGGGCCCTTGAACTTGCAAAAGAATTTGTTGAAGAACAAAGGGAAACAGATCTTTTGGAAGTTGTCGAATTCACTCTTGCAGGTGAAATTTATGGCATTGAATCGATTTATATAAAAGAAATCTACCCTCTCCAAGAGATTACCCCTCTTCCCGGCGTGCCTGCCTTTATTTCCGGCATTATCAATGTCCGCCGTAAAATTATTCCCGTCGTAAATTTAAAAAAATTTTTTCAAATAGAAAGCGAAAGTGAAATTAAAGACAGCCCACTTAAAGTCATCATTTTAGAAAATGAAAGCAATGAGTTTGCCATTGAATCCGACAGCATTTATGGCGTGAAATTTATCCCAATCAATCAATTGCAAAGCTCCCTTCCTACTCTTTATGGCATTAAAGAAGAATTTTTTAAAGGAGTGACGCCGGAACGGGTCATTATTTTTGACGGCCTGAAACTCCTTTCCAATAAAAAACTTATTATTGATCAAAGATCTGAAGTAACTGGAGGCTCTTTGAGGTAAATTTATGAATTTAAAAAATGTAAAAATTTCGCAAAAGCTATTTCTTTTACTGCTTGTCCCATGCTTTTTATTTGCATTCCTTGCTATCAGCATGTTGTGAGAGGATTATCGCTTTATTCGCCAAAGCAAAAAAGAGTTGGCTTTTAGTGAATTGGCCCGCACCATTGACATGATCCAAAATGCAATTGAAAAAATCAAAGAAGCATCCAGCCGCTTCATGGATAGTCGCAAGGACTTTAATTTCAGGGAATTATTAGATGCCCGGCAAGAACTTGACAGTACTTTTGTCCGTTTGCAGGAGCAAATGCAAAAACCTTTTATACAAGAAGAAGCGCAACTGCAAATACTCTTAAAACGAATTATAGACAGGATAGAAACCATCTATAAATTTAGAGCCCAAATCGATAATAAACAAGTTTCCATCCAGGATATGTATGCCTACTATAACGCTTTTGAAGAGGAACTTTTACAAGTAATCCAGGGAATTTCCGAATACATTATTGAACCCGACAATATCCGCCTTTTTTATGCGTACATGTATATCACCCAAGTGCAAAATGCAGCAGGCCTGGAAAGGCAGATTTTACAAGAAGCCATAGCCTCGCATAAGCTAACTAGCAAACAAGAAATAAAATTATTGAATGTGATTAATGAGCAGGATGTTGCCTATGCTGCCTTTAATCAAATTTTGAATGCAGACGACCGCACGCTTTTCCGCAATGCTCTTCTAGGAATATTTTCAGATGAAAATACTAAAACGAGAATAGAGATTTTAAAAACCATGCATAGCGATGAAAAGGCCGCTGTCAACTTGGCCAATTGGGAAAAAACGGAAAACGATCGGATAGATAAGTTAAACGGACTAGGCAATACCATCTTCGACACTATGATTACGCGTAATCTAACTACGATTCAAAGTGAAAAGCAAAAGCAAATTGCTGTAGGCATCCTTTTAATTGCTGTGCTTTTTTTAACCCTATTATTGGGCTGGATTATCTCACGCTCTATAACAGAACCTCTTAAAAATGCTGTCAAGCTGGCAAACCAGGTAAGCGCCGGCAACTTACAGGAACAATACCAGCCAAGCATGCGTAAAGATGAGATCGGGCAGCTTGAAAGCGCCTTATGCCGGATGGTGGGGAATTTAAGGAACCTGAAAAAAAACCTGCAGGAAGAGATCGACCTCCTGGCCTCTTCAGCTTCTGAAATTTCAAATTCTGTGACCGAAGTTTCTACAGGTACAGCTGAAACAGCCACGGCGGTGACCGAAACAACCACTACTGTCGAAGAGTTGCGGCAAACCGGACAATTGTCCTCGGAAAAAGCGCGGGAGGTGCAAGTTAGCTCCGTCGATGCGTTAAATATCCTCAAACAGTGCGAAAGTTCGATTGAAACGACTATCAATGACATGGCGCAGATTGAAAGCCGCATGTCCTCAATTTCCGAAAGCATAATAAAATTAAGCGAACATGGACAAGTCATTGGCAGCATTATCGATACCGTCAATGACCTGGCGGAACAATCAAATTTGCTGGCAGTGAATGCAGCCATAGAAGCAGCCAAGGCAGGCGACCAAGGCAAAGGTTTTGGGGTTGTAGCCTTGGAGGTGCGCCGCCTGGCAGAGCAATCAAAACAAGCGACAGTGCAGGTGCGGGCAATCCTGCAGGACATTCAAAATGCAACAGGCATAGCCGTCATGGCTACCGAACAGGGCTCTAAGGCTGTGACTAAAGGTGTTGTGCAATCGCGCCAAACCAATGACGCTATCAAAATCCTCTCAACTGGGGTGGGCAAAGTTGCAGATTATTCCTCGCAAATTTCCATCTCAAGCCAGCAACAGCTTATAGGTGTTGAGCAGGTGACTGTGGCCATGAATAATATCAAACATGCAAGCAATCAGCACGTCGATCATATGCGTCAAATCGAACAGGCAGTATATGGATTGAACAAGGTAGGCTTAAACCTCAAAGAAATTATCGCTACATACCGCCTCTAGGAGTAAATAAATGTCTCACATAAAGATGAAGTATAAATTGCTGCTTAACGTGTTTATCCCTTCTTTAATCCTGCTTGGGTTTATTTCTAAATTTCTCTACGAGGACTACAAGGTCGTCCTTAACATGCATAAGGTAATCGTCAACAATAAGGTAATTGAGGAAGCAAACAGCCTATTGCTGAATTTGCAAAAACTGCGCCTGTATTCTTTATTAGCTTTAAAATACAATGATCCAAAGGCAAAAAAAATCCGCGAAGAAGTTATTAACAGCATCGAAACACAAATCGTGCAACTTAAAAACGATTTACGGCTTGTTCACTTGCCTGACGAAAATATTCTGCACATGCGCAAAATATTTGACCGCATCGAAGAAATGAACCAAAAAATCCAGCCTGATTCAGCCGGTGCGGGCATCTTTTTAATAACCTCTGAAAAAGTTGTCCAAGACCTCATTGACGAGGTGTCAGGAATTGCACGGCAAAACAATGAAGCTGCCGTCTCCCGCTCCCTATTAGGTTTTTTAATACTTTTACAGGAAGAGATCCAGTCTAATAGCGAAGAATTGCTCGCCTATCAAATGCTGCAAGAGCAGAATATTACCATAGAACAGGTGTTAACCCTGTCCAATCTGATTGCCCAGCAAAAGGCATTTGAAAAAGCTTTTCACACAATCGCAGATGACCATCAAGATGAAATTTATAACGATAACAAAGTCAGCAAGCTTTCTTCGACGAGAGAGAGCATTAGGGCTGCTCTGCTAAATCCTGGCAAAGAGCAGCTTGCCAAAATCTCCAGTCAAGATTGGCTGGAAGCAAAGTCTGAAGAGCAAAATGCCTTTAAAGCCATCAGCAGTAAATTATTTCAGGAGATAAATGAGTATAGTGTCCATGTAGAGCAAAAATTAAGGCATGAATTGATTTTTAATCTCGCAGCTATTTTAGTTCTTTTTGTAGTAATGTTCATTATCAGCCTGTTGAGTTTACGCAGCCTCACTCGTAAATTACAGGAAGAAGTTGATATATTGGCGACTTCCGGGCAAGAAATCCTTTCCTCTATCACATCGGCCTCCAGCGGCATAGCAGAAACGGCTGCGGCTGTAACAGAAACAACCACTACAGTTGAGGAGTTAAAACAGACAGCCCAAGTAGCTGCTGATAAGGCCCAAAATGTTTCGAATGTTTCTGAAGAAAGCTTAAAAGCCTTGAAGGACAGCGAGTCTGCTTTAGCTGATGCCCAAGTAGGTATGAACAATATCCAGCAAGGCATGGGAACTATTTCCGATAGCATTGTAAGGTTAAGCTCCCAAAGCCAAGCGATTGGCGCCATCATCGATACAGTAAATGATCTAGCCGAACAGTCCCATCTGCTTGCTGTGAATGCTGCCATAGAAGCTGCCAAAGCAGGAGACCAAGGCAAAGGATTCGGTGTCGTTGCACAGGAAGTCAGACGCCTGGCAGAGCAATCTAAACAGGCGACCCAGCAAGTTCGCAACATTCTCGGCGACATACAAAATGCAACAGGTTCTGCCGTCATGGCAACTGAACAGGGATCTAAAGCCGTTGCAAAAGGGATGGAGTTATCGCGCGAGATTAGCGATACAGTAAAAAACCTCTCTGGAGAAATTGGCAAAGTCTCTGGCGCCGCTTCACAAATTTCCCTTTCCAGCCAACAGCAGCTTGTCGGGGTTGAACAGGTGACAATTGCCATGAAAAACATTAAAGAGGCCAGTAATTTACAGGTAGAGCACATCAAGCAAATTGAAACAGGGATCAGCAGTTTAAATACGGTTAGTCAAAGCCTTAAAAACCTGATAGATGAATTTAAATTATAATTGAGCCATACGTTCCATGGACCAAAAGCAAAGAGAAAAAGAATTTCTCGCCAGGCTCCTCGAGACATTTCGCGTGGAAGCTGAAGAGCATGTCAAAACCATTGCCGATGGGCTTTTAGCCCTGGAGTCGAATGCTCCTGAATTAAACCGCAGCGACACAATTGAAACCATTTATCGCGAGGCGCATAGTTTAAAAGGAGCTGCAAGGGCTGTCAACCATACTATTATCCAAGAAATTTGCCAGTCCCTTGAAGATGTACTCTCAGCTCTCAAGGACAACAAGCTTCCTGCTGAAGGCGCTTTTTTTGATGAGGTGCACGCAGCTGTTAATCTAATTAGCGCCTGCATCACAAAGGGAGCAGAAGCTCCTCAAGAAAGCACAACCAGTCAAATCGCTGAAATGACTGAGCGTTTAAAAGCTCTTAAAGCAGGAAAAAACCTCCCGCATCCGCAGGTTGAAACGAAAGAACCGCAGCCAGCCAAGGAGGCGGAAGTTAAAGAGGAAGAAAAAGCTTCTGCACAGCTGCATTCTCCTGTTGAAAAGGCTAAAACTATCCGGGTCTCTTCAACCAAGCTGGATCAATTGCTGCAAGAAGTAGAGGAAATGCTGATCGTTAAATTAGCCGTAGGCAAAAGGCATCAGGACTTGCTCGGTTTAGAGAATGGCTTTAAAGAACTTGCCAAGCGCTCGCAAGAATTAGAAGAGACCATTCGTTTTTTTCGCCAAAAAATCACAACTGCCTCTGATAAAAATGAAGTCAAACATTTAAAGACGCTGTTGGAGTTTTTTGACAGCCAAAATGATTTTATCCCGAACTTTCAACACCATATCACCGCCTCTCTTGCAAATGCTTCTCAAGATGCCCGCATCACTGTTTCGATGGTTGATAACCTCTTAGAAGATACTAAAAAATTATTGCTTCAGCCATTTTCAACTATCTTCGAATCTTTTCCCAGAATGATCCGGGAAATCTCTCATAGTGTGGGAAAAGAAACCGTATTCTCTAGCAGCGGCGGTGATATTGAAGTGGACCGCAGAATTCTGGAAGAAATTAAAGACCCCCTGATTCACTTGCTCCGCAATGGCATAGACCACGGCATAGAATCGAGTCAAGAAAGGGAACAAGCCGGTAAAGCAAAGGAGGGGCGCATCTCCGTGAGCGCTATGCAAGTAAGCAGCAATAGCGTAGAAATCACTGTACAAGATGACGGCAAAGGAATATTGGCCAGCCAAATAAGGGATGCTGCGATCAAGCATGGCGCTAATCCGAATGAAGTGCAAGCCATGAACGATCAGGAAGCGCTCCGCTTAGTCTTTTTATCTGGAGTCTCTACAAGCCCTATCATAACCGAACTATCCGGCCGCGGGCTCGGCATGGGAATCGTATCTGAAAAAGTAGAAAAACTCGGCGGGCAAATCCATATCGAAACCGTCATTGGAAAAGGTTCGACATTTAAAATCATTCTCCCAATCTCATTAGGTACATTTCGCGGCATACAAGTCCAAGTTGGCAAGCACAACTTTTTTCTTCCCACGCATAGTGTTAAGCGAGTACTGCGCATGAATATCGGCGAGATCAAGACTGTTGAAGGCACTGCTACTATACCTTTTGAGCACAAAACTCTTTCCTATGCTTATTTAGGAAATATACTGCATCTGGACTCTTCCTTCAAGCCGGCGGATAAAATTTTTGTTGCTGTCTTAAAGACAGGAGAAGTGTCCGTAGCAATTGGAGTAGATCGCATTGTCAATGAGCAGGAAGTGTTTATAAAGAGCCTGGGGCGATTATTAGTAAAAGTGAATAATTTGGCAGGAGCAACCATATTAGAAGAAGGCAAGGTCATCCCTGTATTGGATCCTTTTGACCTTGTAAAATCAGTAATTCAAATAGGTTCGATCGGCCAAACCCAGGCAACCGCAGCCAAAAAAAGTGATGCAAAAGAAAGAATAATAAAAATTTTACTTGCCGAAGATTCTTTGACTGCTAGAATGCTACTTAAGAACATCCTATTATCTGCAGGCTATCAGGTAAAAACTGCAGTAGATGGAGCCGAGGCATTCGCTATTTTAAAAACTGAACCAGTAGATTTATTGATCACCGATGTAGAAATGCCTCGTATGGATGGCTTTGAACTGACACAAAAAATACGGGCTATTGATAAGCTCAAAGAAATGCCCATTATTATCTGCACCTCTAGGGGGTCAAGGGAAGACCGCGAACATGGCATAGAGGTTGGAGCTAATGCTTACATAGACAAGAGCAGTTTTGCCCAAAACACTCTGTTGGATATTATCAAAAAACTATTGTAGTGAGAATAAATATGTATTCCCGTCAAATTAATGTGTTGATCGTAGACGACTCTCCTGTGGCTCGTGATTTATTAGCTTATATCATTCAATCCGACCCGCAGTTAAAAGTAATGGGATTTGCAGAAAACGGGGAAGATGCTCTGAATTTTCTAAAAAATCAAACCCCTGATGTCATCATCATGGATATAGTGATGCCAAAAATGAATGGCTTCGAGCTTACCCGGCGCATTATGCAAACACACCCAATCCCTATTATTGTTGTCAGCGGCATTTATAATAAGGATGAGGTCAATAAAAGCTTTAAAGCCATAGAGGCAGGCGCCCTTGCCATCTTAGAAAAACCTAAAGGAATTGGTTCCACGCAATATCTGGATACTGCAAGGTTCGTCATTGAAACTATAAAAGCCATGAGCGAGGTCAAAATGGCTGCCTATAAAAGTGCTCCAGAACCCGCAGTCATAACAGAAGCTGAGGAACCAGCAGCGCAAAAAAAAGGGAAAGCTAAAATAGAGGCTGTAGCTATAGGCGCTTCTATAGGAGGCCCTCAGGCATTGGCCTCAATCCTCTCAAAATTACCCGCAACACTTCCTGTGCCTATATTTATTGTACAGCATATTTCGGGCGGATTTGTACAAGGGTTAGTAAGCTGGCTCAATGAATCAACATCCTTAAATGTAAAACTGGCAAAAAATGAAGAAGAAGCACTTCCAGGATATGTTTATATTGCGCCTGACAAAACACAAATGCGCATTCAATCTGGAAATAAAATCCAGCTGGTTGAAGATCTGAGCGAAAACGCCCCGGCCCCTTCCATTGCCTCTCTTTTCAACTCCATGAGCAATGTCTACGGCCCTAACTGCCTTGCCATTATTCTCACCGGCGTAGGACGCGACGGCGCTGAAGACTTATTGTTAATCAAACAAAAAGGCGGCATTACGATTGCGCAGAATGAAGAAAGCAGCGTAATGTTCGACATGCCCAAGCAAGCCATACAACTAGGGGCTGCAACAAGGGTTGAACCGCTGCAATTTATCCCGACGATTATTTCCACACTGATAAACCCTTAAGTTTATTATGGTTTCCCGGCCCATAAAAGTACTTATTGTCGATGATTCCTCCGTGTCGCGGGATTTGCTAGCATTTATTATCGATTCCGATCCTGATTTGAAAGTCATAGGTTTTGCACATAACGGAGAAGAAGCAATCCAATTTTTAAAACATCAGACCCCCGATGTGATTACGATGGATATCGTAATGCCCAAAATGGATGGCTTTGAGACAACCCGCAAACTCATGCAACTCCACCCTATCCCAATCATAATAATCAGCAACAGCTACAAAAAAGAAGACACCCAAAAAAGCTTTATGGCTATTGAAGCCGGTGCCTTGGCAATTTTGGAAAAACCGCGCGGCCCTAATGATCCCTGTTACCCGGAAACGGCCAAAGCCATTATCGACTCCATCAAGCTAATGGCTGAAGTAAGGGTAATCACGCGGCGCCCCTACTTTAAACCTCAAGAACAGGCTAAAGCGGTTGATATTAAACCATCCCAAGAAGTTATGCTTCTTTCCGGCATTGAAGTTGTGGCCATAGGGGCTTCTCTTGGAGGGCCGCAGGCCTTGGAAGTGGTGCTGTCTAAGCTTCCGCCTGATTTTCCCGTTCCAATCTATATTGTACAACATATTGCCAGTGGATTTATTCACGGGTTAGCTAATTGGCTCAATGCCGCCTGTACCCTGCAAGTTAAAGTAGCGAAGGAAGGAGAAATTGGCCAACCGGGCTATGTTTACTTAGCTCCCGATAAAGTGCATATGGAGGTTCGCAAAGGCAATCAGGTTGTCCTTATTGATGAACCGCCGGAAGGCGGGTTGCGTCCTGCCGTGGCCCGTTTATTTCGCTCAATAGCCGAATCCTTTGGCCCTCATAGCATTGGCATACTCTTAACCGGTATGGGCAAAGATGGCGCTGATGATCTGCTTACAATGAAGCAAAGAGGCGCCTATACCATTGCCCAAAATGAAGAAACCTGCGTTATTTTCGGCATGCCGGGCGAGGCCATCAAATTAGGCGCTGCACAAAGAATTGCCCCTCTCGAGGAAATCCCTCAACTCCTCTGCAAAATCATGAAAAAGTAGCCACTTAAAACCCAAGTTGCGCCCCTAAATCACGCTTGAACATTGCCGAACTTGACCATTGGAACAATGACCTTAAGGCTCCTCCTAACAATCCATTTTAGATTTTTATAATTCTCTCTAATGTTTTTAATATTATTTGTTTAACAATCTCAACAATTCTACCTTCATTAAAACAATTAGTAATGTTAATAAATAATTTTATCTTATAATAACTATTATAAACTAGAATTTAGCATTAGGTAAATTATGGACGGTGCAGGTGACTATCAACGGCTTCAAGAGAATGCGTATTCGACGGAAATAGAAAAGCCCCCTTTAGAAAAATTTGAGGAAAAAAGTACCGGTAAACTTTATTTAAAAGTAACCACCACAACTGTTAATGGAGTAACACAAGAACACTTAGAAGCCACCAAAACCGTCACGTTTTTTGATAAATTTAAAATGAAATTAGGCATGGGCGACTTTGCTATGCATAAAGTAGCCAATTATATCGCGCAAAATGCCGATGCCCTCTTTAATCTTCAAACTGAACGACCAACACATTTAATAAATGTGCTTACCAAATATGAAGGCAAATGGTTTATTCTGCCCAGTACCAGAAAAGCTGTTAAAGCGGCGCTTGAAGTGCTGAATGCAAGATATACACTACCCTCGGACATTGAAAGTGTAGGCCAAGAATACACTCCACCCCCTTCCCCGCCATCCTCTCCCCTGACAGTTCACCAACGCATGACGACAATGGCAACTCGTCCACTTTCATTTACTTCAGAAGCTGCACAAGAATCTACTATATCTGATCCATCTAGCGAGCCTACAACTGAATCGTTTATAGAAACCACTGATACATATGAACCCATGACCGATGAAGCTTTTGAAGATATGACAGACACTGATTCAGCCACTGGTCGGGAATTTGATGCATTTTTAGATGAAGATACTGGTAAAATTACTGAACCCTTATCTTTCTCTTCTTCTACAGTAGCAGCTTCTCAAGCAGGTTCCCGTAAAAGTGTCGTATTACCAGGAAGGACCTCGACTATCGTATCTGAAGTCATTAACCATAAAGAAACCATAGGTGCAGTTGATTTATTTAAGTCCCCTCCAGGTTTAAAAGAACCCGTTGCTACTTGTGAATTTCTCCTTGAAGATAGACGACTAGGCGATGGAGAAGTGGCCATTGGTCGAGAACATCTATATTTTATTGACGTGCATGAACCTGCCATTGTTTTTCAAAAGAACCAAATCGCTTATTATGAAGACTTGATTCAAAAAAATAACAACCTAAAAGAAGAGCTTCAACCCAAGATTGATGAGGCTCAAAAAGCTATTAAACGATTAGAAAACTTTAAAAACTTTATGCTAACTCGTATCGCCAAATATGAAGCTGAAATTAAAACTAGTAAACCTGGCAGTAAAAAACACAAGCAAGCTCTCATCAAATTGGAAAGGGCCAAAAATAATTTACATCGATTTGGTTCCAATTATGTACGCGACATCTTAAATGCAGAAGAAAATAAGACTCTCAATTTTAGCCAAATCATGGATACATACAAAGTTGATGCGCCCATTAATCTCAATCACAGAGAAATGATAGTGAATGATGGAGATGGAGAACAGGTCTATTCGCTAACGCAAGTGGGCGTAGTAGCAAGATTAGCTAGCGGCCATACTGATTTGCACCAATTAGAGTTTTATCAAAAAAATCCTGATAAAAGACGGGAAGAAATAACTCGTTTAAGTGATTTAATTCCCAAATTAAAAAAAGAAGGCTCAAAAAATAAGAGAATAGTAGAAGGGCTAGAGTATTATCTTCATGAACTAATTCATCTCGACACCTCGATCGAAGTGCGTAAAACAGATCTTTTGACACAGCTTACTCTTATCCTCAACGAAACAGTGAAAACGAAAAGTAAAGAAATCCAAGAGCTGGCAGAATTATCAAATGCTGGAAAAATTACGTCAGAAGACATGGTTCTCGATTTCATTCACCACGGCTTGCTCAACGAAAAAACCAACACACAAGATAAAAGCGGTTGGATGCATAACGAACTACATGAGCGGGAAGATCATTATGCAGCCATGCGATTACTACAGGGAAAGAAACTTATCTTTGATGATAAGGGACCCTTCATTGATAAGGAAGGAAATATCCACTTACCAGGGAAGCCAGGATTCCCTCCAGAATTGACCATTAACACGGTATTTTTAAATACCACTGTGCAGGGACATACTGCCAATGATGGTCGGCAAGCAGAAATAAATAAAGAGGAGTTTCCTAAACTTTACAAAGTAAATGAAAGGTACAAAAAAATTACAAATGAGCTGCTTCGAATTCATCCTGAAAAACATGAAGAATTAAAAAAAGCTCTTCGTGATTTAGAAAAATCCAACAACTTATTAATAAAAGTGGAAGAAGAATTAAAAAAAGGCAAATCGGATTATGAAGTCGCCGAGGACTTACAACAAGCCATTATTCTAATGAGACGAGCGATAAATACTGTCGGCTGCCTGAGCGCCAAGGACCGTACGGGGATTATTGGTTTCCGTGCGTTTCAACCAATAATGGCCGAAGCTGCTGCAATCAGAATGGCAAAAAATAACACAAGTCTGACTCATCCTCAAAGACAAGAGTTTATAAGAAGCAAGACAGAAGACATTCAGATCAAGACAGGACCCACCTTGCTTAGTTCAAAATCAGTAACCCATAAAAATATCGCAGTCAATACTATTGGTATTTTAGAAACTCCCTTTATCAAGTTTTCTAGCGCTGCTATCAGATATGTGCCTGCGTGGATGCGCGCAAACTATCTGCGCAAGCAGGTAGCTCCTAAAGTTGGTTTTTATAAGGAAATTGAATAAGACTAAAACTTAAAGGAAAGGCCGCCGCCTAAATAGCCGACGCCTTTGAATTTATTATCGGCGACTTCCCGGTCATACTTATCGGTAATTTTAATATCGGCATTCTTAAAAGTGGTGCCTACGTGCACATTGGCTGTAAAGTTTTCGGTGCAGTCGTAATTAATGGCAAATTCAGCCCCTTTATTTTTGTAGTCCACAATCCCCCGCGGCAGATTGTCATTTTTGGTAATGCGATGGCGAAAATCCCAAAACTTACCGGCTAAAGCCAGCGACCAGTTTTCATTAATAGTATAAATGGCAGAAATATCAACGGGATAAACCAAGTTGAGTTTTATATTGTCCCGCAACTCAAAATCGATGCCTAAAATGGGGCAAAGCAGCGTCTGGTCAATGCCGGTACGGCCGACAAACCCAATATTCAGACCAAATCCAGGCAATATGGAGTCGCAAAGGTCATAGCGGCCCCAAAGAGTTAATCCATACAGGGAGTTTTCCGTCAGGTTAAAGCTATTACGGTCAAAGTTTAGGGAGGCATTCACCCGCCAATACCAATCTTCAATACGGCTTGTGCTGCCATTAAACAATAGATTTACAAAGTGGAAGTCATCCTGCAGGAAATAAGGGTTTTCCTTCCAACCTAAGTGCGTCCAAGAATACCCTAGTTCAAAAATCGCCGCTTCATATTCGTTAAACACAAACCCTTGCCCTAAGTAAGCATCCGTTTGAAAATAACTAAGGCTCTGGTTTTTAAGGGGGCTATTTTCGAAATAGGCAGGACCAATATAGTCGGCAAAACCGCGTACGGACGCAAATTCGCCTGGAGCATATTGCGATGCTTCTATCCAGTTATACTGGGGGAAGCGAAACTGCAAATATTCTGAATCGACAGCATGCATAGCCGAAACATAAGAGATAAAGGCTGTCAACCATTTCCAAATTTTCATCGATGCCACCAAAATCTTATATTTATTTTTACAGCATTTAGGCAATATCGTCAACAGTTAGAACCCCAATAACAAGCAGTTTACACTATGCTATGGAAGGACACAAAATTCAGGCAGCTCTTTGCAGCAACACTTCTGGTTGTATTTCTGGAGATTATTTCATTAGCCGGCTACCATCTCCCTGCCGGTTTGGCCATCCCCTTTTACCTCCTGTTAATTGCCGGCATCGGTTATCATACTTTATACAATGGTTTTAAAGCGCTTTTCCGCGTAAATTTTAAAAGCATAAACTTGCTGATGCTTCTGGCTGTCATCGGAGCCTTTTATCTGGGGAAATACGAAGAAGCGGCCGTTGTCATTGTGTTATATACACTGGCAGAAAAGCTGGAAGATATAGGCATCGCCAAGAGCAAATCGGCCATGGAAGCCCTTATGGCCAAAATGCCCAAAGAAGTTAGCATTAAAGGCAAACCTGAGCGGGTGCCAACCTCCCAGGTAAGCGTGGGCGAAATTATTCTGGTTAAACCCGGTGAAATGGTGGCGCTTGACGGGGAAGTGGTAGATGGGTTTTCTTCTGTGGATGAATCCACGATTACGGGAGAGCCTGTGCCCATGGATAAAACCAAGGGAGATAAGGTCTTTGCAGGCACCCTTAACAATCAGGGATATTTGGAGGTTTGCGTCACGAGAACCGAATCAAACAGCGCCATTGCCAAAATCCAGGAGCTCACCTTTCAAGCTACCCGTACAAAGGCGCAGACCCAAAAATTCATCGAAAAATTCTCAGCCATCTATACTCCTGTAGTGATTGCCGCAGCTGGAGCATTGGCCATTATCCCTCCGCTGGTATTTCATGGAGATCCAAATCTTTGGCTGCTGGAAGCCCTATCCATTCTTGTCATTGCCTGTCCTTGCGCCTTAGTCATTTCTACTCCAATTTCTATTTATTCAGCCATAGGAGCCGCCTCTCAAATAGGCGTATTGATTAAAGGCGGCCGCTATCTAGAGGCGGTCGGACAAATTAAAGCCATCGCACTTGACAAAACACGCACACTTACCCTAGGAAAGCCTCACGTGACTGAAGTGATACCGATGGCCGGTTCCATGACAAAGGAAAACCTCTTAGCTTGCGCAGCAGGGATAGAGGCCTATTCAGAACATCCCCTATCGGAAAGCATTGTCAAAGCAGCCTTGGACCTTAACTATCAGCTGCATCAAACCGAAAATTTTCAAAACTTTGTCGGCAAAGGCGTCAAGGGGGATTGCTTGGTGTGCGACGAGAAGCATCACTGCATTGGAAAACTGGAATTCATCCTTGAAGAACACCACGTGCCTGAAGAGGTTATCCGGGAAATGGATAAACTGCAAGCTGAAGGCTATACGGTAATTATCGTCAGCACCCATCAGGAAGTCGAGGGTTTAATTGCCCTTTCCGATGAGTTAAGGCCTGAAAGCAAAGCCTTTATCCAAGAGCTTAAGGAATTGGATGTCGTCCCTTGGATGCTCACAGGAGATCACGAATTGCCCGCGAAAAAGGCAGCTCAAGAGCTGGGAATTCAAGAAGTGCACGCAGGCTTATTGCCCCAGGAAAAATCCGAACAAGTGCAATTAATGCTAAACCGCTATGGCTCCGTCGGCATGGTGGGCGATGGAATTAACGACGCGCCTGCTTTGGCATTATCGAGCGTAGGCATTACTATGAGCAATCTAGGCAGCGACACTGCCATAGAAGCTTCTTCCATCGTCATCTTAAATGACAACCTGCAGCTAATCCCCAGGATCATCCGTTTAGGGCGCAAGGCCCTTAGGATTATTCGCTTCAACACCTTCTGGGCCATTATGGTAAAGCTAGTGTTTATCGGCTTAGCCTTAGGAGGCATGAGCAACCTGGTGCTGGCCATCTTTGCCGACGTGGGAGTTACCGTGCTCGTCATTCTCAACAGCCTCCGCCTGCTGAATTTCTTCAAAAACAAGTGATGCTGTAAGTAATCTTAAGAGATGATTCCTGACGTTAAAAAAATTAAAAAATAACCCCAGAGGTTATGAAAAAATAGTAATTAGTAATTTCTGCCACCCTTACTAGGCTGTGAAAAATGAAAGCTTTTGTAAAAGTAATTACAAAACTTCAATAGACATTTTTCAACAGTCTCTTAATGGTAAACGAATTCTAAGCGCGGCAGCGCTGACAGTTGTTAGCCCCGTGTGAAGGCTCCATGGGAGCCGGAACGCGGGGTAAATGCATAAAAAAACACCAAGCTGCGGTAGCAGCGACACTTATTCTATCGCTGTTACCGCAGCTCGATCGCATTTTTCATCTTAACCCCGCGTTCCAGCACCTGCAGGATCTGCAGGTGCTTTCACACGGGGCTAGCAACTGTCAGCGCTGCCGCGCTTCAAATTTATAGCTTTTAGAACTTGCTTGATTAAAACTTGTAAAATCACCTGCAGGTGAATTTTTCACACCTTGTTGTTCTTTAGTTATAAACCGAGCATGCGTTCGAGTTCGGTTTGGCGCTCGTGCGCTTGCAGCTGCCTGATTAAGGAATAAGTGCGGCCGCCGCTTTCCTGCTTGGAGATTTGCAGGTGGTGGGCTGCCTTTGCGGCTACTTGCGGAAAGTGGGTCACGCATAGCACCTGGTGGGCTTGGCTGATTTCTGCGAGCTTATCGCCAACGACAGCGGCAGTTTCCCCGCCGATATTGGCGTCCACCTCATCAAACACCAAGATTGGAATTTCCTCTTTGCCGGCCATGACAGCTTGCACGCTCAGCATCAGCCTCGACAGCTCGCCGCCGCTGGCGCATTCCCGAATGGGCATAAGGTGCTCCCCCACATTGGGGCGCAGATAAAATTCCACCCGCTCATCGCCTTGCATGGTCCGTTTTTGGGGCGCTAATTGGATCTCCAATTCGACTTTGGGCATGTTCAAAACACGCAACTGCCTTACAATCTCTTGACTTAGATGGCCGGCAGCCATGCTGCGTTTTTCGGTCAATCGGGCTGCAAGCTCATTGCATCGCCGTTCAATAACAAGCAAAGCTTCAGCCAGCATTTCAATTTCAGTTTCCTGCCCTTCCAGCTGTTCTAAACGGGAACTCAGCTCTTTTTGCTTGGCAAAGATATCGTTAAGCGTAGCGCCATGACATTTTTTTAGCTTATTCAGCGTACCGAGCCTATCATTGAGCTCTGCCAACCGCTGGGGATTGCTCTCCAACTTGCCTAAATACTGTGCAAGAGCATAAGCAGCTTCCTGCGAACTTGCAGCGGCTTCTTTAATCAATTGCTGGATTTCCTGAAATTTTGGGTCCAGTTGGACTAATTTTTCTAAAGGCTGCTTTAACGCATAGAAAAGGCTTTGCAAGGAAGCGTCTTCCCCTTCCACCAATTGCAAGGCATTTTGTATGCGCTCTGCAATTTCCTCGCTGTCGTTCATGCGGCTGTATTCAGCAAAAAGCTCCTCCTCTTCGCCTTCTTGCAGATTGGCTGCGGCAATTTCTTCAAGTTCTTGGCGGCAACTGGCAATGTCGCGGGCCCTTTGAGCTGCTGTAGTTTTCAGGGTGTCTAAACGCTCCTGCTGCTGCTTAAACTGAGACCATTCTTTGGCAAAATCTTTTGCAAGCGGCGCAGCGCCTGCAAAATTATCGAGCAGCGATCTGTGGTTATCCAAATTTTGAAACAACTGGCTGGCATGCTGCCCCACAAAGCGCAATAAATGCTCCCCTATTTTGCGCAGCAGGAGCAACTGTACAGCTTGATTATTTACAAAGGCCCGCGACTTGCCGCCGGCTTGAATTTCGCGCTTGATGATGAGCTCTTCGCCAGCCTCGTACTCTATGCCTGCTTCTTCGAGCATAGAATATATCGGCGAACCGGCAGATAAATCGAACAAAGCTTCCACAACTGCTTTTTCATGCCCTTTTCTGATGACGCCGGTATCGGTCCTTTCTCCGGCAATTAAAGCCAGCGCTTCCATGATGGCCGACTTGCCGGAGCCGGTTTCGCCGGACAAAACATTCATACCGGCATCAAATAAGATGTGCGCTTCTTCAATTAAGATCACATGATGGATAGATAAACGTTTTAGCATGGTTTATTGATCGTAGGTTTGGCTTAATAATTGTTCAAGTAATGGCGGCGATCCCTCCCGATAAATCTTTCCCTGAAGCGAGAAAAGGAGATGGCTCTTTTGATAACCCAGCGGGAGGAGGCTGAGGTCATCTTTGGCAAATTGGTAAATGGCAATGCGTTCAAAGGCTGCAGGATCTAAGGGCTCGTTAGGCATTTTTGCTAGAGCCTGGGCCTGGTTAAGCGCTTCTATAAACATTTTTTGCTGGGTAAAGTTGAAAGTGTAGGGCTGCCCCCTGACAAATATAGCTGCTCCCCTTACCTGATCCTGGGGCAGCAAGACAGCTATTGGTTTTTTAGGGAACAAGCTATAAATATTAAGCGAAAATAGCATCAGAATGCTTAAGGAAACTACAATTAAAGCGATCCGTATAGTTCGGGAATTCATATTACTCTTCAGTTATCACGCTTGCGGTTTTAAAGTGCAGCTTGCCCACGTTTTGCAAGGCTTCTTTGCCGAATTTTCTCACAAACTGTTTTCCGGCACTTATGGTTTGGGCTGAAGCTCCCTTTGGAAAGACCATGCCGAATTCCTCCTGCATTTTTTGCAGCCCTTCTAAAAAAGTTTGCCGTGCTAAAATTGAAGCTGCTGCAACCACAAGATCCTCTTCTGCCCTATGCCGCTGGGTTAAGTCAAGTGTTATTTGTTTGCGTTTTAGCGCATTAAATACAATTGACTCATCGGCAAACTGGTCGATAATGACCCGTCTGCAGCTGGAAGTTTCTACCAATTTTTCAATGCAGGTAGCATGCCCCCATCCCAGCAAGCGGTTGAGATTTTTAAATTGGCCATAAATTTCATTGTACTTGGCGGGATTGATTTTTACGATATGATGAGTTAGGTCTTTCTTTATTTTTCTGCCTAACTCCAGTATTTTTTTATCGGCGATGGCCTTTGAGTCTTTAACCCCTAGCTCTTGCAAACGGCGTATCCCCTGCTCATCCGCATAAACGGCAGCGACGCACAAAGGGCCAAAAAAATCCCCTTTACCCGATTCATCCACACCAATCCGCGCCCTAAGGTCGAGATCGAGGTCGCTATAGCTAAACTGAAATTTCTTTAAGATATTTGGTTCTAAGTAAAACTCGATGAAAGGGGCAATGTCTTTCCCCTGCACGACTAACTTGCCGGAAGTGTATAAAGTGCAATTGATGCCATTTTTTTTTGCACTGAACAGGGTATGGGCAGGCAGGGTAAGGGAAAAACCCTGTTCTTGCAGATCAGCTGCCATCTGCTTGGCTAGAGCGATATCAATTTCAACTACAAAGTGATTGGGTGTCTGTTTGCTCATATTTTCTCACGTAAAGGGCATATTGGGCATAGCTTCTATTTCCAAGGGAGCTCCTTTGGACTGCTGCCGAAATTTTTGCAACCCTAATCCTGCAATCATGGCTGCATTATCTAAGATCAACCCTTTTTCAGGCCAATGGTATGTAAATTGGCTATGTGCGGCAAACATTTCGCGCAGCCGCTGGTTAGCCGTCACTCCTCCCCCAAATAAAATGGTCTTGCAGCCTTTCATTTCAGCAGCCTTATGGACTTTCAGCACAATATCCTCTAAAGCAGCTTGCTGAAAAGAAGCGGCTAAATGGGGCAATTCACTTTGAGGTAAAAGCAATTCACTGCCTGGCTTGGCCCCTTTGCCTTTAGCAGTATACAGCACTGCTGTTTTCAACCCGCTAAAGGAAAAGCTAAGGGGATGCCCTTTCACTGAACCGGCGCGCAACGGGTATTTTTTAGGATCGCCTTGCCTGGCCAGCGCTTCAATGACCGGCCCTCCCGGGTAAGGCAGCCCCAGCATCCTGGCCACCTTATCAAAAGCTTCGCCGATGGCGTCATCTACGGTTTGTCCAATCAACTGATATACGCCGGGCTGTGTGATATGCACCAAAGCTGTATGCCCGCCAGACAAAACGGCGCCGATGCATGGGTATGCTGCAGGAGTCTTTTGATGCATAAGGGCCGCAAATAAATGGGCTTCAATATGATTTACAGCAATCAAAGGTTTGCCAAGCGTCCACGCTAAAGTTTTGGCGCAATTCAACCCCACCATGATAGCCCCTACAAGACCCGGCCCCTGTGCAACAGCAATTAAGTCTATTTTCGACAGGGGAATGCCTGCCTGTTGTAGAGCTTCGTCAACAACGGGGATAATTAAATCGATATGCCTGCGGCAAGCAAGCTCCGGCACCACACCACCATACTCTGTGTGCAAGTCGATCTGAGAAGCCACCACGTTAGCTAAAATCTGCTCATTGCAAAGAATAGCGCAGCCGGTTTCGTCACAAGTAGATTCAATGCCTAAGGTATAATAATCATTCATAAAATTGGATTGAAAGAAGAACAATAAAACTATACTCTATTGCCAGTTTAAAAACAGCGAAAATAGGAAAAACCAATGAGCCATTTTCTCAATCATTTAAATGAACAAATCCAAGAATTAAAACAAAACGGCCTGTATAAGGAAGAACGCGAGATCACATCGCCCCAGCAAACCGAGATCACCATTGCCGGCGGACGTAAAGTGCTGAATTTCTGCGCGAATAATTATTTAGGCTTAGCGGACAGCCCTGAAATTATTGCCGCAGCCAAACAAGGCCTCGATAAATACGGTTTTGGCCTTTCTTCTGTCCGCTTTATTTGCGGAACGCAAACAATCCATCACCAGTTAGAAAAAAAGCTCTCCCAGTTCCTTGGGACCGACGAGACCATTCTTTACTCTTCCTGCTTTGATGCCAATGGCGGCCTATTCGAGACTCTTTTTGGCCCGGAAGATGCCATTATCAGCGATGCTTTAAACCACGCAAGCATTATCGATGGCATCCGCCTCTGCAAAGCCAAGCGCTACCGCTACCAGAACAACGATATGGCGGATTTAGAGCAGAAACTGCAAGAAGCTCAAGATTGCCGCTTCAAATTGATTGCTACCGACGGCGTCTTCTCTATGGATGGGATCTTAGCCAACCTGCCTGAAATTTGCCGCCTGGCAGACAAATACAAGGCCCTTATTATGGTTGATGATTCCCATGCGGTAGGTTTTATCGGCAAAAATGGCCGCGGCACCCCGGAGCACTTCGGTGTTTCGGATCGCATTGACATTTTCACCGGAACTTTAGGCAAAGCCTTGGGCGGCGCCTCTGGCGGCTACACATCCGGCCGCAAGGAAATCATTGAATGGCTGCGCCAGCGTTCACGGCCCTATCTGTTTTCAAACACACTAGCCCCCTCTTTGACATATGCAGCTATTCATACCCTTGATTTGCTGGCCCATGCCAACGACCTGCGCGAAAAACTGCAGCAAAATAGCAGGCGTTTCCGCGAAAAGATGACAGCTTTAGGCTTTAAGCTTATTCCTGGAGAGCACGCTATTATTCCGGTAATGTTGGGCGACGCCCGTTTAGCCAAAGAATTTGCGGCCAAGATGTTATTGGAAGATATCTACGTGATCAGCTTTTCTTACCCCGTAGTGCCGCAAGGACAGGCGCGCATCCGCACGCAGATGTCTGCCGCCCATACATTTGAACAGATCGACCGCGCCGTCGAAGCTTTCGCCAAGGTCGGTAAAGAGTTAAGTGTAATTTAAAAGGGAAATAGACAAATGACATTAGTCTATTATAGACCTTATTGACACCAAGGACCTTAACAACAAGTGATTGGCGCTTAGTCCTTTGTCTATAAGGTCCATGGCGTCGTTAAGGTCCATTTAAGCGCCTAATTCAGACTTTTGCCCTTTTACCACTTGAGGATGACTTTACCGCAATTGCCGGATAGCATGGCATCAAAACCTTTTTGGAAATCATCAATTCCAAGGTTATGGGTAATCACCGGCGCAATTTCCAAGCCGCTTTGCAGCATATGGGTCATTTTGTACCACGTATCGAAGATACGGCGGCCATAAATCCCTTTAATCTGCAGCATCTTGAAAATCACTAAATCCCAGTTAATGGCAACGCCCGGCGGCAAAATCCCCAATAGGCCAATCTCGCCCCCATCTTGCAGATTTTCCAGAAGCGCTTTTAAACCATTGGGATTGCCGGACATTTCCAAACCTACCGTAAAGCCTTCATCAATGCCTAAACTGCGCATCACTTCTGTTACATTTTCATTAAGCACATTAACTGTGCGGGTAGCCCCCATTTTGGCAGCCAGGTCTAAGCGGTATTCATTGACATCGGTAATCACTACATTGCGCGCACCTGCATGGCGTACAATAGCCGCAGCCATAATACCAATCGGCCCCGCACCTGTAATAAGCACATCTTCGCCGAGCAAGTCGAAAGTCAAAGCCGTATGCACAGCATTACCCAAAGGGTCTAAAATACTGGCTAACTCATCGGAAATATCATCAGGCAAGAAAAAGAGATTTTCTGCGGGAAAATTAAAGACTTCGGCAAAGCAGCCCGGGCAATCATAACCAAAGCCCTTTACATTCCTGCATACGTGTTTTCGTCCCATGCGGCAGTTTCGGCATGTGCCGCAAGTGATATGCCCTTCGCCGCTAACACGCTGCCCCACTTTGACATTTTTAACAGCCGACCCGACTTCGACAATTTCCCCTGCGAATTCATGGCCGATAACCATAGGCACCGGCACTCTGCTTTGCGCCCATTCATCCCATTTATAAATATGCAGGTCTGTACCGCAAATAGAAGTATAACGGGGCTTGATGAGAACCTCGTTCTCTTTAATTTTAGGTATAGGCACATCCTCCATCCAAATTCCAGGTTTTCTTTCCTTTTTGACCAGAGCTTTCATATGTACCTCAAAATTTTTCGCTAAAATTATCCTTGAATAATAGGTGCGCCACAAATACTAAAGGCCCATTGATTATTTATAAAGAAAAATCAACTTTTCTTTGAGAATTGACCACTACAATTAAACTACTGAGTATCATGGCACTAGCTGCATAAATAGGATTTAGAAACCCGAAAAAAGCAAGAGGCAGCCCTAAAAGATTATATATCCAGGCCCAGAAGAGATTTTGCCGAATCCGCTTTTGCCCCTCGACGGCAATTTTACGCGCCAGCAAAAACAAATGCAAGTTGGGTGTTGTAAATAACAGATCCGAAACTTGAACTGCCATTTCGCTGGCATTCATCACAGAAATGCCAATTGAAGCGGCTGCTAAAGAAGGCGCATCATTAATGCCATCGCCAATGAAACAAACAACAGCATGGCGTTGCTGCAGGTCTTCAATAAATTGCTGTTTTTGGCGAGGCGAACACTCGGCGTGCCACTCAATGATGCCGGCCTTGGCTGCCGCCTGTTTTACCACTGCCGCTAAATCTCCCGACAGGAGGATTGTTTTAATGCTATTTAATTGCTTAAGCAAATCAGGTATCTCATCTCTTAACCTGTCCCCCGCACGCAAAGCTACAGGAGGCATAGCCTCTACGGCAAAGAACAAAAGCGTATGCCCTGATAGCAGCAAGCTCTCATCTTCCGGCTTGATTGCAATGCCCAGCTCTTGCATAAAGGCATGGGAACCTAGATAGCAGGGCTGATCAGATACCCAGCCTTTCACTCCTTTTCCGGCACATTCCTCTATACCATTGATAGCAGCTGAAGGTCCTTCAATAGCTCGGGCTATGGCTTGTGCCGCTAAATGAGAAGAAACAGAGGCCAGCCCTTTTAAAATTTTTAATTGTCCGGCAGTAAGTTCGCTTCCCTCTTTTTGCCAGGTGAAGCTGCCGTCTGTAATTGTTCCTGTTTTATCAAAGACGACTACTTGCTCCTTTCCTAAAAGAGGCAATACGGCGCGATTTTTTACGATAATTCCCGCCGCAGCTAAGCGGTTTAGAGTCTGGGATTCAGCTAAAGGGGCGGCAAGCCCAATTGCACAGGGGCAGGCGATCAGTAAAACTGAAAGGCAGCGCACAATGGCCTCTTCCTTGCCAAGAGGCATAAATAGCAATAAGGCCAGCAAAGCCAGCGCCACCACTAATGGCACGAACCAGCGCAAACTCTTTTCTGCAAGACCTGCTGCGGCGGCTTTATGCCGCAATCCTTCTTGCACGAGTTCGATGATGCGGCTAAGGGTTGAGGTTTCAACGGAGGCCTCTGCTTGGACGACCAATCGTCCTTGCAGCAATCGGCTCCCTCCGATAACTTTAGCTCCTGGGATTTTAGCTACGGG
Source organism: Verrucomicrobiota bacterium (assembly GCA_023428915.1). Classification (GTDB taxonomy): domain Bacteria; phylum Chlamydiota; class Chlamydiia; order Chlamydiales; family JAEYWL01; genus JAEYWL01. The sequence continues at coordinate 5,326 of JAEYWL010000103.1, read as the reverse complement.
CTGCACCTCGCCTGTGATTAAGGCTTCATCGCATTCTCCTTCCCCCTCGAGCACAGTTCCATCCAACACAAGAAGCTCGCCTGGCAGCACTGCCAGGCTATCCCCTTTTTCTATTTCATCGAGGGGTACAAAGGCCTGCCGTCCGTCCGGGAAAAGCTTCCTGCCTCTTTTGGGCAGCACGCGCCTGAGATTGCGGATAGCTTTCTTGGCGGCAAACTTCGCCCTGGCTTCTAAAATTTTGCCGGTCAATAAGAACGCCACAATGACGCTTAATGTGTCAAAGTAGAGCTGCGGAGAAGCTTGAAGCAATTCAAAACATGAAAGAATGAAGGCGGCAAAAACGCTGATGGCCACTAACAGCTCCATTCCCAATACTCCGACCCTTAACCCATGCCAGGCACGCTGCCAGATAGGCCAGCCGCAAACAATGACCGGAAGGCTTAAAGCAAAAGAAAGCCAGCCGAACAGTTCTGCATACCCCTCATCTACAGCAAAAAAGTAGCTCGCATATACCGGATAAGCAAACATCATAATGTTAAATGCGCAAAAACCTGCAATAATAGCCCTAAGATATAGGCTGCGGTCGTCTTTTTCTTCGCCAGCTTCCTGCCATGGGCAAACTGCATACCCTGAAGCTTGTATAATCCGGAAAATCTGTTCTTTGCTGAGGTATTTTGGGCAGTATTCTATACAAGCCATGTCTGTCGTGTAGTCGACAAGGCAGTTTTTTATTCCCTTATGCTTTAACAAAATCAGCCTAATTATTTCAGCACAGCTAGGGCACCACATTTGCAGGATTTCCAGATGCAGCAACCGGGTCTCCTCATCAGCAAGCTGAAGCTCTTGAGCCCGGATTTCTTCGAGCAGCAGCGGATTGGCGATAAGGCCTGTCGCTACAGCCTCTTTAAAGATAGCAGTATCAGCATAATGCCCGACTGCATTTTGCGAAGATAAGATCTGATGCACTGTTTTACAGCCAATGCAGCAGAAAAGCAGACCGCCTTCAGCAGCACTGCTTTTCTGAACCGGCGTTGAACAAAGTGCACAGGTAGTTCTCATTTGCAAAATTATGCCTTCTGTTTATCACCAGGCATGGATACGCCCTGCATTCAAAATCTTTCCAGATAACCGCTCAGCATTTGCAGCCTATGTTTAACCGAGACATTTATCACTTGCAGCTCTTCCTTTTTAAGGAGCTGATAAAGTCTTTTAAGGTAAGCGCGAGCAAATTGTATATCTAACAATTTTTCTAGGTCAAATAGGGTTTGAACAATGCCATGCCCCAGATAAAAATCCGCTAATTGTGCAGCCTTTTTGGGCAAATCACTATAATTCAAGGCTTTCTTAGCGTTTCTAATTAGCGGGGGCTTGTTTAAAATATCTATTATCTGGTTTTTATATTTTTCCAAATCTGTAGACTTGAGCACCATTTTTATTAAATAATTCAAATCATGACAATTAATATAACTTTCGTTAGAAGCTAATTCTAGCAAAGCATGCGTACAAGCTATCGATACTGCAGCCGGAATTTCGTATCGCTCTGCCCATGCCCCCAAGTGGGTAACAAAATCATGAAAACCAATCGAGGTGCCTAAATCGACATATAGAGCCAAAGCATTATTAAAATTAGCTGGTGATAATGGAGCTTCCGTTAACCATAAAAGAGCGCAATGCATGCAAACCAGCTGTTTAGACCTTGAGGTATAGGAGCGGTACTTTGCAGCAAAATCAGCCATAGTACAGTTTGGAATTTTTCTAAACAGCCCTATAAGAATTTCCCTCAAAGAGTGAAAGCTAATTTTCTTATCAATAATAGCTGTCATAAAAGCGTCTAATATTGCGAAATACAGTTTTCTTCGGAGGCTAACCTCCGCAACTCCTATTAAAGGGGCAACTCTTTTGCATACAGTTCCGTCCCCCAGTAAAATCAAATAAGGGCTGATGTGTTCGTAAGCAATTTGCTGGGTATTGGAAAGAATAATACACATTAATTCGTCAAATAACAGGGTTTCATCCAGAACAGTGGTTTCACCCTCCTTCTCTTCAACGGTATTTTCTCCATTTTGCAGGAGTACCAATTGCAGTTCTTCCCTAGTGGCTGCAGCTGCTGAAAAAAACCGGCTATAGTTGCAAAAAAGTCGGCAATAATAAATCCCCTCATCTGAAAGGCATGAAATAAGCATTTGCAAAGCTGCTTTTTTTTCCCCGCTGAACGAATCTAATAGAGATGTCTGATATTCATTTATTAAGCCGTTTAAGCCCGCTTCCTTAACCTTTTTTTGCGCTCTTTGTTTGAGCAATAAGCGCACGCATTTTTTTACATCCTCATAAGGCCGCGCCAGGAGAGAATTAAAAAAAACTTCAAGAAGCGGCTGGTGTGCAGGATTTGCCGCAAATGCCGGATAAATTTCAGCAAATTCAAGGGCCAATTCTTGCGGGGTAAGTTTTGTTATTAGATTAGAGTAATTTGCGTATCTTGCCGCAGCTGCTTGCTGTTCATTACTATCTGCTTCAACACACAATAAGGAACGGTAGATTTCGACAGCCGCCGGCAAATTATTACACTCATAAAGCATTTGAAAATACTTCCGCTCGCCTACTATCTTAATAAACAGCCTTGAAATACATGCATACGATTGTAGGGCAATAGATAAAGAAGCATCCTGATCCCCTAAAAGGGGTACCACTGAATCAACCAGTACTTTTACAAGTTTTTGGGTCAAATCCAATTTTGTGCCAAGGTCTATTGTAATTTTTTCTGTGCAAATGCCAAATAACTCAATTACAGTGGCATATTCTGCTAAGATCCCGCTTGGGGCACATCTAAAATTTGCAGCCTTAATTTCATCTCTGCAGAGAAAACATTCAAGCAGTTGAGAAATAAAAACTTTTAATAACTCTGTCGCTTGTTCTTCATTTAACCCCTCAGTTGGTGTTTCTCCCGATTCATTTGCAGTAATTTCCGTTTTATCTTCAATCAGCAGCCTGAATGTATTTAAAGCAACAGCACCTGTTAAGGCAAGTAAATCTGCTTTTTGCATATGTTCATTTAAAACACCTTTGTAAACACGTAATAAATATATAAAAAACAGCCTCTGTTTGCTTATATAAGGAGCCAAGCGGGCAATAATATGGTGCCAGTTAGCCGTCGGAGAAACCTGTTTCAAAAAAGGGGCTATATCATGACTTAATAGATTCCCAATAGATTCAGACGGAACTACATGCATACAAAGGTAATATAATTGTTCCGCCCGTTTTTCGATGATAGCATCGGCCAATCCTTTCAATTGTTCTTTTCCGCTCTCATCCAGCTCGGCTGGCAGATACTCGACCACGGTAGTAAAGCAATGCTTCATATAATATTCATTATCTTTTTCCAAAATGAGCCGCGACTGCTCCAAAAGTAAAGTATATAACCGATCATAAACAGGAGTGCTTAAATACTTTAAGATAAACAGCATATTGATAAGCATGCTATGGAATTCTGCATTCTCTGTTGGAAAGAGCATTGCCTCCCAAGGACTTGTCAATTGCGGAATATCTTGAGGGAGTTTTCTAAAAAATTCCTGCAAGCAGCCCTGATTGGAAATAATAAATTGCCCTTTATCAAATTTTACGGTATTGGAAAGCAGCAGCCCTAAATACATGCAAGCATAAAGCGAGGCCTTTTGTTCGGCTTCTCTTGAAGCAACCCTTGCTAGAAGAACTGTCATTAAACAATACGTTTCTTCTGCATTTAATTTTTTTACTATTGCGGCACTAGCTTCAAGAGCTTTCAAGGGGTTAATAAAGGAGATTTCATTAATAAAGATCTCAAAGAGCCTGAACCGTAATAACGCAGAATCAGACAGGGAAATAATTTCGCTAATGGCTCTAAGCGTTTCTCTATCGGGCCCTCCAAATTTCAATAAGAGCTCTACAATTCCAGTTTCATTCGAAATCGATACGACACCGGTTGATTCAATAAGGGCATCAAGTGCTGCAAAGATAAAACTTTCGGCATGCAGGCTTGAGATAGATTGAAGCAGTTGGATCCCTAGTTCAAAATGTCTTTTAGGGAATTGTGTTTTTTCTTCTGAAGCTGCATAAGTGAGAATAAAAGCAAGGGCATACAACTTTTGAGCAGGCAGCACCTCGCCCTTCGCGACACTATATTCCTCAGCCAATGCCTCTGCCAAAGGCTGCCACTCTTCGTTGATAGCTAATTTTTGCACCCATTGCTCCAGCCGCTTTTCAAATTTTTCGACAAAATCAGCGTCCTGATCTTCTTGGCTTTCCGAAGTGGTTGAACGGCATCCGGCAAAGCCGGCTACAATATCAGCTAGTCCGCCCAGTATATACTTTTTCAATTCTCTGCTCGGGTGCTCAATAGCATTATAAAGTGCAAAAAAATCAGCAACCTCTTTTGCCTCTTCAATATTTTTACTACCCGTATCTGTGCCAAAGTAAATATCCGTTAAACTACCATACAGGCTCAAGCCATCGAAAGCGTCAATAACAGCCTCTTCGGTTACAGGTTGTTCGCAAATGCGATTCTCTAAGGACCCATCAGCTTTTCGAATAATTTCCATATACCTCCATTTTATTAATATTATTTACACATTAGTTTTAAGGGAGGAAATTTTAAAAACAAGTAAAACAATTTATTAGACATTTTTGTATAATATAGCTATACTCAGTTATATTTTTAAGGAATTTATATGTTATTACCCCTTGCCTATTATGGGGATCAAGTTCTCCGAAAAAAATCCGTACGCATAGATGAGATCAATGATGAATTAAGACAACTTGTACTGGATATGGTTGAAACTATGCGCGCGCATAACGGCATGGGTTTAGCTGCAGTGCAAGTATCTAAGCCCATTGCGATGTTTATTACGCAGCAGCCCGTGTTCAACCCTGAAACAAAACAATGGGAAGATGGCCCGCTTAAAGTGTATATCAACCCCCGCTTAGTGGACCCAAGCAAAGAGATTTGCGAAGAATCTGAAGGCTGCCTATCTCTTCCTGGAATTAGAGGCAATGTGGCGCGGCCTGTATCGATTACTGTGGAAGCAACAGACCTTGAAGGGAACAGGTTTACTGAGCATCTTACTGGTTATGAAGCGCGCTGCATTATGCATGAAAATGACCATCTAAATGGCATTCTTTATATCGATAGGATCACAGGCAAACAACGGCAGCTAATGGAACCCGTCTTAACAAAAATCAAAAAGAAGCACAAAAAATAACACTCAAACCCAAGTTGCGCCCCTAAATCACGCTTGAACATTGCCGAACTTGACAAGTGAAAGGATAAGTCCCGAAGAGCCAAGTCGTGACTTGG
>JAEYWL010000124.1 GCA_023428915.1 Verrucomicrobiota bacterium | reverse complement strand
CACGACTTGGCTCTTCGGGACTTATCCTTTCACTTGTCAAGTTCGGCAATGTTCAAGCATGATTTAGGGGCGCAACTTGGGTTTTAAGCGCTGTAGTTAGAAATTGCAAATATCCTTTGCTGCCATGTTTACGGGTCCAATATTCTACAGATTTTTTAAGATATTTTAAACATTCATGTGCTTCTTTAAGGCTTATTTGAGGGGAATTTTCTTCAAGAGCATGATTGATAGATGCGTACAGATCGGCCAATTCCCCCCTGAGCTTATTCTCAGGTATCTGATAATTAGTAATTTTGGCTTTATAATGAGCCAAGGCAGCATCCAGAACTTTTAAAACATCGCTGTCGTAAAAATTTGCATTCTGCTGCTGTGCTTGTAAAATAGGAAGCTCTAAACTAAGCAATGTATTATGGTAAGTTTCGTAGAATTTTTCATCGCTCATGATATACTCCGGTAAAAAGATTTGTGTTGGGAGCCAGTATGCCAGAAAGTCATCATTTTCACACCTTTGTTAAAGAAGTCTACTTAGACACTTTGGGACACATGAACCATTCTGTTTATTTAACTATATTTGATGAAGCTCGCTGGGAATTTCTCACAAGCCGAGGCTATGGAATGGTTAAAATACAGGAAACTGGATTGGGACCGATTGTACTTGAGTTGACACTTCGTTTCTTAAAGGAGTTGAAACTTAGGGATCAAATTACTGTTGAAACTGCCCTGGTTTCTTATGAAGGCAAAATAGGTAAAATGTCTCAAAAAATCTTTAGAAGTGGGGAATTGTGCTGCGAAGCAGAATTTATATATGGCTTTTTTGACCTCAAGCAGCGCCGAATAGTGCAGCCCACGCCGGAGTGGCTGGAAGCGCTTTCAAAATAACAGTAAAAAATATTTTACACAATATAAGGGCATACATATAGTCGAGTCAATCCTAGATATCTCAATATAGGTGGGTTGTGAGCAAAAATATTCAACATAAAGGAAATCGTATGTTAAGCACAGTTTTGCTGATCTTATTGATTTTGTTATTAATCGGATCGATTCCTGCTTGGCCTTATAGTGCTGGTTGGGGATATGGTCCAAGTGGCGGCATTGGTTTAATTCTGATCATTCTAATCATCTTAATCTTGATGGGTAGAGTCTAACTTCTAGTTATGGCCTGATTGCTGCTTATTATTAAGGAGCAATCAAGGTCGCTTAGTCTTTTCAAGCCCTATTGTTCCCTCTGTAAATTATTTTTTTACTTTCTGGATTCTATCTGGTTGGTTGTGCTATGCTCAGGTTCTGGAACCAGGGAATATCGAAGATATGGCTACTACTGTACAAACTGCTCGTCCTAGAAATGTCAACATGTGGCGTGCAGCTGCAATTCTTTATGGGGATTTGGGTACAAGCAAAGCTTACGTTTTGGGCCTGGCTTTTGCTTTGGCAGCTTATAGTTCTTTTTGGTATATTTTTGCAGTCGGTTTATTGACGCTGCTTGTAGGCATAAACTATACCACGATTTGCAGGCTTTTTCCTAACGGCGGCGGAGTCTATTCCACAGCAAGAGCACGATCAAAAGCCCTTTCGCTTGTAGGGGCTTTTTTTCTAATTGCGGATTATCTCGTAACGGCAGCCTTAAGTTCTTTATCGGCATTTAATTACCTGGGAGTGGCCTACCCGGAGATTTGGGCGGTAGCTGCAATTCTATTTATTGGACTGTTAAATTTTTTAGGGCCTAAACACACCGGAAGCATGGCAATCGCACTGGCTTTGCCGACGCTTTTAATAGTTTTTCTTTTAGGCTTGATCTCTCTTCCATTCCTCCCGGCAGCCATTAAAAATCTGTCATGGGTCTCAGGCGATATTGGCTTGGACTGGAAAATTTTTGTAGGGGTTATTGTAGCTCTTTCAGGCATTGAATCGATTGCCAACACCACCAACTCCATGAAGTTGGATCCCGGGTCGAGCTATGCCAATCCCCGGATCAAGAAAACGTCCACTTGGGCTATTTTATTTGTTGTGGCTGAAGTGTGCGTGTTCACCTCGCTATTTGGCCTGGTTATGAATGCCTTGCCTGGGTTAGAGATCAGCAACCATGAAGTGAGCGCTCCTGGCTATCCCAATGTACGCGATGCGATGATGCGTTATATGGGGGAAGTGTTTGCAGGCGAATATTTCGGACAGGCAGTTGGCCAGTTTTTTGGACTTGTAATTAGCGTTGTAATAGGTTTATTGCTTCTTTCGGCCGTCAATACAGCGATGATTGCCCTTATTTCTCTTTTATACATCATGTCAAAGGATGAAGAGCTGCCGGGCTATTTTCAAAAACTCAATCGTTTCGGTGTGCCTATCTACCCTACAGTGTTAATGATGGTAGTGCCAAGCCTTTTGATTCTGGCCGTGAGTGATGTTCTTGGTTTGGCAAACCTGTATGCTATAGGATTTGTAGGAGCTATTGCAGTGAACCTTGGAGCGACTTCCACCAATTACAATTTGAGCATGAAGCTTTGGGAACGTTATCTAATGCTCGGCACTTTTTTTATCATGCTATTGGTGGAGACCACTCTCTTTATCGATAAGCCGCAGGCCCGTGGATTTGTGGTGGCTATTATGGGGATAGGATTACTGCTCCGCACCATGTTAAAAGAGCAAAAAGAAAAAAAAGCTGTAGAAGCACCGGTTAAGTCTTCTTTACCGCAAATGCCTGCTGAAGAAGAAGGCAAAGATGCAGCCATGGTGGTCGTAACCGGCTTAAGTAAATCGCTGGATTATGCCCTTGAAATGACTAAAAAATATTCGATCCCGCTTTATATTTTATTTGTACGGGAACAACGGGTTCTCACTGAAGCCGATAAGAATAGACAATGGTTAGAAGACCAGGGCGCGTGCGATGTGTTTGACTATGTCTTAGATATCTGCCATGAACGTCAACTGGGATTCCTCTACACCGTGACTTCGCATACGGCTTTCAGTATTTCAGAAGTTGCCAAACAAAAGAAAGTGAAGCGAATTATCATTGACCAGGTGCGCGGCAAGTACACATTCATTAATGCTATCCGCGGCACCACAGCCCGCGATATTTCCAATCAAATTCCAGCGAATATTGATTTGATTGCCATTTATTAAAATTAAAAAGTGAAAATGAAAGTAAAAGCCAACGCGGATTATTAGTTAATACCTATTTTGCTCACACTGCGTTCTATTTTTTCAAGCAAGGCAGAGTCGCTTATTTCTTTGCGGGCAAATTTGTAAAGATTTTTGATATTTTCAGTCATTTGTCTGATTAGCTCCTGAAGTTCTATATCGGTCATTAAAACTGGAGGACTGTCCTTTAGCTCCTGCAAACGATTAACATCATCTTCGACTCTAGCTGAAAACCATTTTTCCCTGAATGCAGTACTTTTATTATCAACTTCCTTGATAAAGCTAGAAATGAGCTGTTCTTTATTTTGAGCTGCTTTACTTTGATTAGCCAATGCCTCAGGATGTTCTTTTTTTACCAGAGTTTGTATTTTATCATATTCCACAGCCAAAGAATACAGTGCTTGAATTTCTTCTTCAGATTTTTTAGCCATAGTAAAATCAATTCCGCTAACTAATTGACTTACTATCTGAAAAAGATGAATTTTATCGATTTGAGGGTATTGATCAGAAAATTCTTTTAAATCATTTAGTGCATAGTAGGAATTGTGTTTATCGTAGTCAAATTCTAAAGCTTGGGCTTTAAAAATAAGGAGAAGTGCGTTTTTAGGGTCATTAGAGTGTGTGACGAAAGTGGAAATTTCACTTTCTAATTGTTTGAGCTGAAGGTCCAAATTTTGTTTATTTTCTTTTGCATAAAGAGTGCATTTTTCCTTATAGGCAGTACGCTCTTCTGATGTTTTTAAGTTAGAACCCGACATTATTAAGTCGCAAAGCCTTGTAGTGTGAACATGTGCTTCCCTTTCAAATTGAAACACATCAAGCTCCATGTGCAATTTTGTACTGTTATAAGGATTTTGCAAATCATCAGATATGACTTGTATTTCCGCTTTGTTGGCCTCATTGAGAGATATCAATTTGACAAAGGCTAGTCTTGCTTTGTTAGGGAGGTCATAAACTCTAATTTTTTGTGGATCAAAAGCAGCTGCAGAATCTTTTGACTTTTTTGTATAAGCTTGTTGGAATCCTTGTATCAAGTCATTCCTAGTATCCTTAGGCAAAAAAAGTTGAGGATTACGATTGTAAGCTTCTTCAAGTAAATGATCCACATGAGCCTCTATCTGCTGTTTGACTGCCTGAGAAACTCCGGAGTTTATAAGGTTACTGGCAACTGAAATTAGGGAAATAGTGGGAGTAGGAAAAGTTTGGCTTAGTAGCCGGTATTCAACGGTCTTGGCTTTGATTTGCTTATCATCAGGCGGGTCTTTAGTTTTTAATTGCTCTATTTCAGACTTCAATAGTTCCATTAGAGCTTCGCGAGCTGCATTTAGCAATTGAGTAGATCTTGCATCTTTAGGAGGAATGTTTTGGGCTGCACAAGCCTTATAGCTATGAGTTAGGGTTTCTTCAAGTTTTTTAACTTTACCGGCATCCATTCCCAGCGCTTCTGCTCGTTGTATATATGGGGCTACGGCCTCCTCAATGTGTTGTGTTTGGTCTGCAGTCGGGGTTTCTTGGGCAGGATTGTAGACGAATTTAGCTCCTGCAACCAATGCTTTAAAAATAGCATTAGCGACTGTTGCCACAGCAGCAACGATTCGTGAAAGAGCCAAGGAAGCAATCTCTTTAAGAGTGGTAGCTGTTGAAATAGGTTTAGCGGCATCAGAAGATGGAGTGTGTTCATTTAAATGTACAACACTGTCGCTTTGAATTATTTTTTCGTCTAAAAGCGAATGCTGAAGCAATGGAACTGTATCTTGAAAAGAAGTTCCCACAGGAGAAGATTGTCCTTCCACAAAAAATGCTGTTTTTACTGAAGTATTCATAATTTTAATAATAAAATATCATTACGGCTTTTCTTCTATTATAATTTAATTTGAAATTTTATAGTAAAATTATTGATTGCGATAGTAAACAGTAGATGGAGAGAGTTTGAATTTTGATTGTTTAGTGGACAATGGACCTTAACGACCCCAAGGACATTTACGACAAACAATTGGCGCTTAGTCTATTAAGTCTATACGGGCCATGGCGTCGTTAAGGTCCATTGTCCATTTAAGCGCCTCACTCTTTAACGAGTAGTGACCAAAACATTGCCTTTTTCGTCGATGAGGAAGGAATTTTCGGCTTGGGCCACCATGCCCTTTTCTTTTTCTAATAAAGGGCCATAGCCGTAAATAATGCCTTTGTTCAGCAGTTCGCCAAGTCCCATCTTTACCTCGATAAGCGTAAGATCGCCGAGAAGATTGTGAATGGCAAAGGGCAGGCCATTGAATTTTTTAATGCGGGCTAAGAGTTCGCGAGCCAGATCATTTTCAACTGGTCGTTGCGCAACTAAAGAAAAGATTGCAGGATGATCGGTTTCATAGATCATGCCGGCTCCGGTAGTGGCAAAAGGTTCGATGGCAAAGGTCATGCCGGGTTTAAGTTGAATGGCTGAACCATTGTCGTAATTGGGGATAATCGGATTTGTGTGGATGATATATTTGCCAAGCCCGTGGCCTGATAGATTGCGGACCGGTTTATAGCCGCGAGCCATAATTGTATTTTCAATGATGCGGCCAATTTCCCCTAAGCTGATGCCGACTTTGATGTTTTTTTCAACTTCTGCCAAAGCTGCTTCGGCTGCATCAACCAGGCCTTGGTGTTTTCCGGAAAGATCGACAGTGGTTGCACAATCTCCAATAGCCCCGTTATAACAGACCCCGATATCCAGTTTAATGACTTCATTGGAAAAAGCAATGTCTTCTTCAGGATCAGGCAGATAGTGTGCAGCTACGTCATTTAGAGCTATTTGCGGCGGAAAAGCGGGGATTGCGCCCAAGCTTGTGATTTTGGCATTGATCTGATCAACTACTTGATTATAGGATGCGCCAGGTTTAATTAAATTGCGGCCAAAGGCGCGTACTTCTCTGGCAATTTCGCCGGCTTTTATAAAATCTTTTTTATATTGCTTATTCATGCTTGCACATAACCCTGTTGGCCTAAAAAAATAGTCTAGGCCAGCAAAGAATTCAAAACAACTTTTTTGTGCTATTTAAAATTAAACTTACCTCTTGATACTATGTCTTGCAGTGGTTTGCGTGTTGAAGGAACCTCTTTGGCAGCAATTTCAGGAGGCAGTTTTTCTTTATCTCCTGGTTTTCCGATTGCAACCATAGCCAAGACATCATATTTGTCTGATATATTTAAATTTTTTCTGGCAGCCTCATAGTCAAAGCCTTCCATTCCATGAGTGATGATGTTTCTGGCATGAGCCTCTAAAGCTAAGCTCATCCAGGCAGCTCCTGCATCAAAGCTATGGGTTACTGAAGGCTTTTCATTGTGTTCAAAGGTTTTGCGGGAAATGATTAACACGAGAGTGTCGGCATTTTTTGTCCATTGCTTGTTGAAATCAACCAGGGTGCCGTAGAGCAATTCCCACTCTTTATCGCCTCTGCGTACATAAATAAAGCGCCAGGGCTGTCCATTATACGAGGAAGGAGCCCAATGAGCGGCCTCAAACAAAGCCATCACTTCCTCATCGCTTAAGCGTTCTTCGCTAAAGGCCCGCCAGGACACCCTGGAAATAAATTGGTCGTGGATAGGATAAGTGCTTTCCCTGTTCATGTATTTGCTCATATTCAACCTGTGTTATTCCGGCAAACGCTCGGCAGACTCACTGGCTTTTGTTTTAGCCTTTGCGTAGCGCAGCCTGGAGATTTTATAAACATTCCATACGATTACTTTAAGGATGGCGTATGTTGGCGTTACAAGAAGCAAGCCGAGCAATCCCCAGAGTTTACCTGCCGCCAGCAGCAGCAGAATGACAGTTAAAGGGTGGACTTTCAGTTTATGCGACATCAGTTTAGGGGTAAGAAAGTCGCTTTCCAGCACGTGTGCCACAACCATAACGATGATCACCTTAAGCGTCATGCCCAGGCTGATGGTGACCCCGACGATTAAAGCGGGTATAATGGCAATAAAGGTGCCTAGAATTGGAATGATATAAAAAACCATCGCAAAAACAGCCAAAGAAAGCGCTTTAGGCAAGCCAATCACACTGTATCCAATAAAGAGAAAGAACCCGACAATGAAGGCAATGGTCATTTGAGCAATAATAAACTCCGATAAAGTTTCGTCAACATCTTCCATAATTTTTTGTACTTCGCTTTGGTACTGCGCAGGCACAAAACGGAGAATGAAGCGGGAAAGCAAAGCGTCATCTTTTAAAAAATAAAATAGTACAAACGGGGTGATTGCCAGTGCTATGGCTATGCCGGCTAAAGTGGTGATCATATTGACCACCAGGTTATATAGAATAGTGTTGATTTCCCGTAAATTATTGATAAAGAGCGTTTTTAAATTGGGAATGCTTTCAAAGGGTATGTAATCTTTTAAACGCTCAATATATTCATTTGTATGCAGTTTAATGAATTCGACTTTTTCCGGCAGCAGTGCATTAAGGTCTTTAGCCTCTGCAGCTATTTGTGAACCAAATATTAATCCCGTTAACACCAAGGTTGCGCCTATAAGAGTAAATACTAGCACGATAGAAAGAAACTTGGGCAGCCAGCGATCAAAAAATCTTACAAGAGGCCGCAGCATGTAATAGAGCAAAATTGAGAACAGCAGAGGAAGAAGAATGGCCGCAATAAACATCAGGATAGGGTAAAAAATGGGGGCGGTAGAATAAAACAAATAAATGATCAGCAATACCAGGAGTATGCCGACAGAATATTTAAAAAAGCTTTCTTGTATCCACATATGCTTACTAAAAAATGCCTATTCTGTTTTTAAAAATAATAGTATGGTTTTTACATAATATAAATCTAATGGATATTCGTTTTTTAGAAATAAAACTTTAAACTTCAGGTGTTTAAAGCAAGAGTAAAAGGCCGATATGAAAACCTTGGTCTTTAAACATCTAAAACCCAAGATTGATCGGGATATTATTTAATGCTCAAAACTTACCCCATACCTGCCTCAACATACCGTTTGCAATTTAACAAGGAATTTACCCTGGTTCAAGCTTCAGAGATAGCAGATTATCTGCAGCAGCTTGGCATAAGCCATTGCTATGCCTCGCCGTTGCTGCAGGCCAAGCCCGGAAGCAGCCATGGTTATGATATTGTAGACCATACGCAAATCAATAGAGAAATCGGTTCATTGGATGAATTAAGGGTCTTTGCCCATCTTTTAAAAAGCAAGGAAATGGGTATTGTTTTGGACATTGTGCCCAACCATATGCACATTGTCGATCAGGCTAACAAATGGTGGCAGGATGTGCTCGAAAATGGTCCTTCTTCCTCTTTCGCTCATTATTTTGACATTGATTGGCATCCGTTAAGAAGTTCATTTGAAAATAAAGTCTTGCTGCCGCTTTTAGAACAGCAGTATGGATCTGCTATTGAAAGCCAAAGCATCGGGGTTGCTTATGATAACGGCAGGTTTTTAATTAATCTGAAAGGATTTATGCTGCCGACCGATCCTAAGAGCTGGATAATTATTTTGGACTCATTTGCCGCACATGTATTAAGACAGTATGACGAAGAATCGCACGAGGTAAGAGAACTGCAAAGTATTATTACTGCCTTGAAGCATTTACCTAAAGTCACAGAAAAAGAGAATGAGCGCATAACCGAACGCATGCGGGAAAAAGAGATTATAAAAAAACGCTTAGCCGAGTTGTTAATAGAACCTCAAACTAGGGAAATGCTTCAGCAAGTATTGAATAAAATAGCAGGCAGCAAAGGCGATCCCCATAGTTTTGATCAGTTAGAAGCCTTTCTAAATGAACAACCCTATCGCCTTTGTTTTTGGCGCATTGCAAATGATGAAATTAACTTCAGGCGTTTTTTTGATATATTTGAGTATGCAGGCATCCGCACGGAATGCGAAGAAGTGTTTACAGCTACTCATAAGTTTATTTTTGAGCTTCTTGGGCTGCAGTATATTTCTGGCTTGCGCATTGATCATATTGATGGCTTATGGGACCCTGAAGGGTATTTGATGAAGTTGCGGGCAAATTGCGAGCCTAGCCATGGCTGTTATGTGGTGGCTGAAAAAATTCTTACCGGGAAAGAAAAGCTGCCTAAAGATTGGCAGCTCGATGGCACCGTGGGCTATGATTTTTTAAATCTTTTAAATTCGCTCTTTGTGAAAACAACGCAAAAAAAAGCCGTTTACGATATTTACACAGCTTTTACAGGCATGGATGTCAAAATCAAAGACCTTGTTTATTTGTGCAAACGGCTGGTTTTAGATGTATCGCTTTCAAGCGAATTGCATATGCTGGCAAGACGCCTTGACCGAATTGCAGAGGGGCATAGAAGCTCGATAGATTTTACCGCTGAGAGTTTGAAAACTGCTTTGTCCGAAGTTATTGCCTGTTTTCCTGTTTATCGAACCTATATCCGCGAGAATGGACAAATTACGGAGGAGGATCGCCAGTACATTAATCATTCTCTAGCTGCAGCTAAAAAACGAAATCCTGCCATTGACCCCTCTATCTATGTATTTATCGAGTCTGTATTATTGCTCAATCATCCAGAGGGCTTGGATGAAAAACTCAAAGCTGAAAGAATTGACTTTGTGCTTAGATTTCAGCAATTAACAGGGCCGGTAATGGCAAAAGGTGTTGAGGATACAGCATTTTATCGCAAGTTCCCTTTAATATCCTTAAATGAAGTTGGCAATGACCCTTATTCTTTTGGCATTACTCTGGAAGGTTTTCACAAAAAAAATATTGAACGGCTGGAGAATTGGCCCCACTCCATGCTAGCCTCTTCCACACATGATACAAAGCGCAGTGAAGATGTGCGGGCGCGTATAAATATTCTGTCGGAAATTCCGGAAGAATGGGCTCAAGCTTTGCAAGTTTGGAGCAAACTAAACAGCCAGTATAAGTTGCAAGATGAGGATGAAACGATTCCGGACAATAACGATGAGTATCTGCTCTATCAGACCCTCTTGGGCAGCTGGCCTTTGGCAATTCCCGGCCAAGAAGCATTTAATAACTATGTAAGCCGCGTCAAAGCTTATATGGAAAAGGCAATTAAAGAAGCAAAAATTCACTCAAGCTGGATCAACCCCAATAAAACATATGATCAAGGGGTCTTGCAATTTATTGACAACATCTTAAAGCCCGGAAGTCCCTTTATACAGCAATTTGAACCATTTTATCATAAAATTAGCAGATTAGGCATGTTGAATTCCCTTTCTCAGGCTCTTTTAAAACTAACTTCACCCGGGGTGCCCGACATTTATCAAGGAACTGAGCTTTGGGATTTTAGCTTGGTGGACCCTGATAACAGAAGGCCTGTCGATTATGATTTGCGTAAGCGGATGCTTAGCGAGGCAGATGCAGAAAACAGTTTAAAAAATGCATTAATGCAGCCTGAAAATGGCATGCTTAAACTGTTATTGATAAGCAGCGTGTTGAAGTTAAGGAAAAAGCACTCAGAACTTTTTGCGGCCGGAAATTACATTCCCCTGGAAGTTGCAGGTCCATTGGCTGATAATGTTATTGCATTTGCCCGAACCTATCAAAACAATGCCATCATTGTGATTGCGGGACGGTTCTTTACAGAATTTATGGCCGATTTTGACAAGTATCAAGATCATGAAAAATGGCAGCAAACACAAATAGACCTGCCTGAAAGCCTGCAAAAGACAAGCTTTTGCAATGTATTATCTGGCGAGTACGCTAATCTGGAAAAAAGCAGACTGACATGTGCAAATTTAGGAAGCGTCTTGCCGCTGGCCATTTTAGAAAGCAGGTGAGGCATGGAAGTCAAATGGAAGTTGCAGCTAGGGGCAAATTTACAAGACGATAAAACCTGGAAATTTGCGGTTTGGGCGCCCAATGTGCCTGCTGCAGCCTTAGTCTTTGTCTCTAAAGGAACAACTGCAGCAGAATTTGCGATGCATCCTGCAGCCGATGGTTTTTTTTCAATTAATTTACAGCAATTGCCGGCTGCAGATTATTACTATGCAATTCAGGGGAAATTGCTGCCGGACCCTGTTTCAAAATGGCAGCCATATGGCGTGCATGGGCCATCCAGGGTTTACGATGAGAGCAGGTTTTCTTGGAGCGATGCAAACTGGACTGGGATTCCGTTGCAAAATTATATCATATATGAACTGCATATAGGAACATTTACACCGGAAGGAACTTTTACAGCGGCAATTAGTAAAATTCCCTATTTAAAAGATCTCGGCATTACAGCAGTGGAGCTAATGCCTGTCGTGGAATTTCCTGGAGAAAGAAATTGGGGTTATGATGGCGTCAATCTATTTGCTCCCCATCATGCCTATGGAGGGCCAGAGGGTTTAAAAGCATTAATCGATGCGCTACATAAGGCCGGCATCGCTGTTATTTTAGATGTTGTCTACAATCATTTTGGACCTGAGGGCAACTATTTGGCTCAATATGGCCCTTATTTTCACGACAGATACCAAACCCCTTGGGGCGATGCCATTAATTATGACGATGCCGACTGTTCCCATGTTCGTCGTTACATTATTGACAATGCCTTATATTGGCTAAGCGATTTTCATGTTGATGCCCTAAGGCTGGACGCTATTCATGCAATTTACGATCAAAGCGCTGCCCATATTTTGGCCGAGCTTAAAGAGTGTTTTGCGAAGCAGGCGAAGCTGCTGGGCAGGCAAGCCTGCATTATAGCTGAAAGCGATCTAAATGATATCAAGGTAATAGCAGGCAGGGAAAAAGGAGGTTATGGTCTTGATGCTCAGTGGAGTGATGATTGGCATCATGCTTTGCACGCATTGATTGCAAAGGATGCCCATGGCTTTTTTCAAGATTTTGGAAGCCTCGCCCAACTTGCTAAAGCGATCCAAGAAGGTTTTGTTTATGATGGAGGCTATTCGATTTTTCGAAAAAAAGACTTCGGCAGTTCATCTAAAGATCTTCCTGGCTGCAAACACATCATTTGCATGCAGAATCACGATCAAGTCGGCAACGCTTCTTTAGGCGCCAGACTCCACACTCAAGTTTCTGAGAAACTATACTTGGCAGCTGCTTTGCTGCTTTTTTGCTCGCCGAATATTCCCTTAATATTTATGGGGCAAGAGTGGAATGCGGAAAGCCCTTTTTATTTTTTTACTCAGTTTAGCGATCGAGAATTAGCTTTAAATGTCCGCAAGGGCTATCAACAAGAGTTTAATTTGGCAGATGAAGATCTCTTTGATCCCCAAAATAGCGAGCGTTATAGGCAAAGTGTTTTGAATTGGCGCGAGTTAGAGCAACCCTCGCATAAGCGGCTTAGGGATTTTTATAAACAAATGATTGCTTTGAAAAAATCGCATAGCTGCCTGGCCAATTGCTGCAAGGACCTGACTAAGGTGCTTTTTGAAGGGGATAGTTGGCTGGCAGTGGAGCGGGAGGGGAAAGATGGATCAAAAGCCTTGCTGCTTGTAAACTTTACATGCATGCCCATGCGAGTCCCGCTGGCATTAACTCCAGGAACATGGCAGCTCGCCATTGACACCGGCCGGTTAGACTGGCAGGAGACAATAGAAATTTCTCATCCTCAGCAGCAGGCAATTTCCTTAGGCCCTGAAGAGGCCAAGTTATTCATCCTCACACCTGCGCTTGTGCCCTCAGTTCTTTGCAAAAGTCTGAGTTAAGCGCTTAAATGGACAATGGACCTTAATGACATTAGGGACGCCAAGGACATAAAGCGCCAGCTTTTAGTTTAAATATTTAGCGCTTAGTCTGTTAAGTCCACAAGATCCATTGTCTATTTAAGCGCTTGGTTTAGTTCTAAGGCATAGCGCGCCATCACTATGTCTAAGAGGCTGCTGCGAGCATAAGACTGCTGTAGGGGGCCATTCTAATGGTGTCGCCTTCCACTTTCCTTATGTTTTGTTCTTCAAAGATATCTTGCGGCGATGGGTTGCCGGTGTTTACGATCCAGCGCCAATATTTGCCTTCGCCTGGAGAAGGGAGTTTCACTGTGTGATACACATGAGCGGCATTAAATGCTATGTATAGGCCAATCTCTTCATTGGGGTAGTACAGAGAATAGGCTACAAGGTGGTTCTCATGATCCCAATTTGGCTCTTCAGGTTCGAGGCCGTGCCATTTAACATCCTTTTCGCTAAAAAAATTGGCTCTTCTAAGCAGAGGGTGGTTTTTGCGATAATGAATCAGCTGTTTATAAAAACGGAAGAACTCCTTATTTTCTTCTATTTTATGCCAAAGAAACCAATTGAGCTCATTGTCCTGGCACCAAGTGTTGTTGTTTCCGTTGCGTGTATGGCCATATTCATCACCCATTAGAATCATGGGAACGCCTAAGGAAACCATGAGAGCCATATGGTAGTTGCGCATTTGCTTTTTGCGTAGATTGAGCACTTTTTTATTTTGAGTAGCCCCCTCAAAGCCGCAGTTCCAGCTTTCGTTTTCATTCATGCCGTCGCGGTTTTCTTCGCCGTTATCGTCATTGTGCTTGTCATTGTAGCTGACAAGGTCTGCCAGTGAAAATCCATCATGGGCAATGATGAAGTTAACGCTGCTATTCGGCGAGCGGTTATGAACTCCATATAACTCGTGAGAACCGCTAATAGCTCCTGCAAACAAGCTGCGCTGGCCAGGGGTGCCCTTGACGTACCGGCGGACAATATCTCTGTATTTGCCATTCCATTCAGACCAGCGCTGAGTCAAGGGGGCGAAGCCGCCAACCTGATAAAGTCCGCCTGGATCCCAGGCTTCAGCGATAAGTTTGGTGTCGGCAAGCAAAGGGTCAAAAGAGATGGCTTCTACAACAGGGGCATTAGGCAGCGGGGTGCCGTCTGCAGCCCTGTTAAGAATAGAGGCCAGATCGAAACGAAAACCATCTACATGCATTTCTGAAACCCAATAACGAAGCGCTGCTAAGATGAATTCGCGTGTTACGGGATGGTTGCCGTTCATTGTATTGCCGCAACCTGAAAAATTTAAATAATTGCCGTCGCCATTAATCATATAATATGCCAAGGCATCCAAACCTTTAAAGGATTGCACCGGCCCTTTTTCATTCCCTTCAAAAGTGTGATTGAACACGACGTCTAAAATTACTTCTATGCCGTTTTTATGCAATTCCCTAACGAGCAGCTTAAATTCATCAATTGCTTTTGCTCCATTTTCGGATGCGTAGCGCGCCATAGGCGCAAAAAAATTAACTGTGGAATACCCAAAGTAGTTGTGCAGTTTTTGCTTAGTTTGGGGGTTGGCATGCATAGTTTCTTCTTCATTAAACTCAAATATGGGCAATAGCTCGACAGCATTCACGCCAAGTTCTTTAAGGTAAGGAATTTTAGCAATCATTCCCTTGAATGTTCCTGGAGCAGAAGATTGGCTGGAGGCATGTTTAGTGAAGCCCCGCACATGCATTTCGTAAATTATCAAGTCTTCCATAGGGATGCAGGGGTGTTTATCATCTTGCCAATCAAAATCCTGCCGCCCTATATATCTTCCTAAAGGCCTATAGTTGTTTTCTTGCGCCGGCTGATCGTGCCAGTAGTCTTCGCTGGCTACACAGATAGCGTATGGATCGAGCAGCAGGTATTCTTCTTCCTGTCCATTATTTTTTATTTTATAGCCATAGATAAACTGCTCAGGCGCCCCCTTGATTTGCGCATGCCAAACTGTACCTAATTTATGCTGCCCAGGATCTAGCGGGTATTCGGCAAGTTTCTTGCTGGGGTCTTGGTTATCAAAAATGCAGATCGCTAATTTCTCGGCATCTTTAGCATGTACTGCAAAGTTAACCCCTTCTTTACAGGGAGATGCCCCTAAAGGTAGCGGAGCGCCGCGTGCAAGTTCCATTAACACCTCATGTTAAATCAGGTTAAATTAAACAATGAATCTACTAATATATTTTTTAAAACCCTAGGGATTTTATGAATAAGAGGCTGAAAATTTCTTTCTTTTTCGCAGCAGTATTTGTCTTTACTCAAGCTCTTCTGGCGCAACAAGCCGATCCCTTGCCATCATGGAATGATGGGCCAGCCAAAGCCGGTATTTTAGAATTTATGCGCGCAGTTACTGAAAAAAATAGTCCGGATTTCATTGAGCCGCTGGAGCGGATTGCTACTTTTGATCAAGATGGGACAATCTTAGTTGAACAGCCGATGTATGCAGATGCACAATTTGCCTACGATCGCATACGCGCGTTGGCAGCTGATCATCCTGAATGGCAATATCAATTTCCCTTTAATGCGGTTCTTCAAAACAATATGGCTGCATTAATGAATCTGAATCCAGAACAAATAAAAGAAGTGCATGCTGCAGCTAATACAGGAATGAGGGTAGAAGATTATCAAAAAATGGTAAAAGCCTGGTTTTTTTCTGCATTGCATCCCCGTTTTAAAAAACCCTATAGCCAGCTAGCCTATAAACCAATGGTTGAGCTTATTCAGTTTCTGCAGCAGAACCAATTTTGCGTTTACATTGTATCAGGCGCCGGACAGGAGTTTATCCGTTCCTATTCCAAAGAGGTTTTCGGCGTGCCTGTAAACCATATAGTGGGAACTATCTGGAAAACTGATTATGGCGTTGTGAATGGCAAGCCCGCGCTAATTAAACAAGCGGGGGTTCTCCTGCTGGACATTTTTAAGGGAAAGCCTGAAAGCATCAACATGTTTATAGGCGCAAAGCCCAATGCTGCTTTCGGCAACTCCATAGGGGATAAGGAAATGCTTGAATGGACCCGCAGCGGGCCTGGAAAACGCCTGGCCATGTTAGTGCATCACGATGATGCCGAACGGGAATATGCTTATGACGCGCAATCAAAAATAGGGAAATTTTCAAAAGATCTGATGGATGAGGCGCTCCGCTCCGGTTGGATTGTCATTAGCATGAAGAACGATTGGAAAGTCATCTTTGCTGATCCGAAATAAAAAGCCCATCCGTCGTTTTGCTTTTTAATATTAATTATTTTAAAATAGAAAAAACTACCAAGGAGTTAATATGTTGCATCCGGTTAGATTGGGAATTGCTGCAGGTCTTGTTTGGGGTATAGGCCTTTTTTTAATGACGATTTTAAATATGACTATCGGTTATGCCCCGCTATTTTTAACAATGATCGCCGATGTGTATCCAGGCTTTTCAGGAACTTGGATGGGAAGTTTTATCGGGCTTGCCTGGGGTTTCATCGACAGTTTTGTGGCATTTTTTTTAATTGGCTGGATTTACAATAGCCTTGGCAGACAGATTAAAGACTAGTCAGTTTTTATTACTTGCTGTGTTTTAGGGTTTGCCGGGCTCGCCGAACTCTGCTTCTTGTTTCAAAGGGATTAGCCTTTTCCGTTGGCTGAAAAAGCTGCGCGTTACCTTTAAAACCCAAGTTGTCCCCTAAATCTTAGTACAAGCTTAATTAGATAATTGAGATGGCGCGGATAATGCCGAAGCCAAGGGTTCTTCCCCTTGGCAAGGCGTTAGATGCGTCAGATCGATTGTCTAATTAAGCTTGTGCTAAAGCTAGCTACAACACTTGTTCAATAGAAAATGAAACAATAAAAAAACCTAGTTTGAGTAGAAATCCCTGTTTGGAGTGCATGAGAATCCTTGGTAAATAAGATACTATGCACAAAAGTTTCACGCTTGAACAGGCCTGCACTTGTCAAGTTCGGCAATGTTCAAGCGTGATTTAGGGGCGCAACTTGGGTTTTAAGCAAGCTTATTTTTGACCGACGACCCAACGGATAAAGTTGGTAATTTTAAGCGGCTTGCCTGTTTCTTTAGCGCGCTTCTGCACCAATTCTTCAATCGTGAGACTATCATCTCTGATATATTTTTGACATAGCAGGCAGGCTGAATCGTAAAAAGCCTTAAGTTTGCCTTCAACAATCTTATCGATAATGTTGGCCGGCTTATTTTGCACTTGGCTTCTTGCAATATCTTTTTCATGCTCTAATATGTCATGCGGCACTTTCTCTGGCGACAAGAAGTCGGGAGAAGCAGCTGCGGTATGCATCGCGATATCTTTTGCCAAGGCAACCTCATCAGCAGAACCTTCAATCTCAACTACAGTCAAGATTTTACCACCGAGATGGGAATACACGCCGATAGATTTATTGCCATTTTTAGCCAGAGTTTCCACCCTTCTGATCTGGATGTTCTCGCCAATCTTTTGCACGATGCCGGTGCGCACTTCTTCAATCGTGTGGTTTGGTTCTTTAGAAAACTTTTGCTCTACAAATTTTTCCAAAGAAGCTGGATTGCTGTTAGCTGCTTCATGAGCCAAATCTTGCAGGAACTTCACAAATGCTTCGTTCTTCGCAACGAAATCTGTCTCTGCATTAACTTCGACAATCGCTACACGCTCAGGAGTCTCAGCAGTGGCAATGCCCCCTTCATTTGTTTCTCTACCTTGTTTTTTTACAGCGGTAGCAGCCCCAGCTTTACGGAGGTTAGCAATCGCCAGCTCCATATCGCCTTTTGCTTCTTCTAGAGCTTCTTTGCACTTGCCTACGCCAACCCCTGTGCGTTCGCGTAGTTCTTTAATCATTTCTGGAGTGATGGCCATATTACTTTTCCTCCTCCATTAATTCTGCTCTTAGACGTCTGCGAGAAGAATCTTCATCGTCGTCGT
>JAEYWL010000121.1 GCA_023428915.1 Verrucomicrobiota bacterium | reverse complement strand
CATCGGAATAGCCATGGGAACAATAAACGGCTCCCCTTTCATCTGCAAGCTTTCCCGCAACCCCTGTGAACTTGGAAATAAAATTTTTATCGCCACCAAAAAAAGAATAATTCCTGAAGAAAGGCGGACAGGCACTTCTCCAACCTCTAAAACACCTAGCAAAGCATCCCCAATAAAGTAAACAAAAAGGGTAATCGCAAGGGCTATTAGCATTTCGCGCAACAGCACAAATCTGCGCCGGGCTGGAGCTAATTCTTGCAACATTTTCTGAAATGTTGCAATGCTGCCGACAGGATCCATAATTAAAAACAAAATCAGAGATACAGACAAAAGGGTCATTTACATCCTCTTATGGCAAGGTATCATAAAACTTTTGAAAACCATTGACAATCATGGCCATTGACATCATCGCTAGCAGCATGCCCATGAATTGTTCCAGGGCCAGCAAGCCTCGTCTGCCAAATAACTTTTGCAGATAAGGAGCAGCTACAAGCACTCCAGTCACTCCCACCCAAGCAAGCAATATCCCGCCTAGTACTACCAAGTTATTATCAAGCTCAGAAGATTTTACCATAACTGTAGTCATTAAACCAGGCCCTGAAATTAAAGGAGTGGCTATCGGAACAATATATGGTTCCTGCTTCAAAGCCTGGCTCTCTTCTGATGAAACCGGAAATATCATTGAAAGAGCAACTATGAATAGCAAGCTCCCCCCGCACAAACCTAAAGCATATCCTTCAACATTAAGCAAGTCGAGAAAGGCTTCACCAAAAAACTGAAAAAATACTACGAGGGCTAATGCAAACAAAGCCTCGCGAAACATGATTTTTCTTTGCCGATTGCTATCGAAGTCTTTGATTAGGGCTAAAATAGCTGGACTATTTCCGATAGGGTTTGCTACCAGGAAGAACATTAAGGCTGTTGCAAGTACGGTCACGTTAGAGCCTATAGGGAGTTCTGATCTTGAGTAATATCCATAACTAAGCCAGCCTGTACCCCAGTAACAAAAGCTGCCGTCATACTTAGAATAGGCAATGAACGTGCAAAGATTAGGGCCGCAATCATAATTGAAGGTCTCAGGTAAGGATTTTGCTGCTTGCTAAAAGCATAAGTTTCCTTAACCAGCTTTTTAATTTGAGTAAGATCATAAAGATCGCTGGCTTTAATTACAAGCCGGGTAATGATAAGGGCTCCTGCAAAAACAAGAGCCGTTAATAAAATACGGTATTCCAATATAGAACTCACAAGGGCAGGAATAACTGAACTTGGGTTTAAACGGTTTTTATAAACCTGCCAGCATCTGCCTGCAAAAGTTACAGCACAGCTTTTGCCCAAGCAATCAGAGGTAAATGATGCTGCGGTCTGAGAAATGAATGGAAAGGTAATCATTAAAACCCTCACTATATTATCTTTCAAAAAATAAGTTAGGGAAATCCCCATAGATTAGCAACTGAAAAACCAAGATTGCATTTTTATCAGTCGAAATGATAGACTTTTTTATGACCCTGTTACCTCTAATAGGTAAATACAACATTGACCCCGGTCATAGAGGATGTGAAGCCCTTAGGATTCTGGCAATTTTTGATTTTGCAGAAGGCCGCATGGATCTCTATTTTTTCACAGACTCATAGTAGTTGCTGCTACTAAGGCCCTGATTGCGGTCTAAGCCGTTAGACTTGCTCGTTGCAACAAGTGAGGGATATGAAAAAAGCTCTAGAATTGTTTCGCGTATTAGGCATGCTTCGCCATCGTATACGCTATCCGGTGTCATTGCCTGAAGATATCGCTTTTGCATTAGGCATCCCCTTATCAAATCACCTTTCTTTTCAAGATTTCGTCAAGCAACTCACCTGCCCGCAATGCCGCCCTACCAACCTCTTAAAGTTTATGCCTAGGGAGAAAGCTGAAGAAGCCTTTGGAAAAGCCCTAAGAAAAGAACGTTTTGCCACGAATAGCCTTTTCTCCTTTTACTTTGCTAAAGAAGGATGGGTAGAGTTTGTTTTGCAATTTGATGAGAAATCCCGTTTGCGAAGAGTCTACCTCCAACATAAACAAATCCCCCACGACCAGGGTTTTGAAATTCGGTTATTCTAAAGTTAATCCTCTATAATCCCAATCCTTTAAAAGGAGTCTAGATACATGCGCCGTTCCATCTGTTTTTGCGAACCTAATACAGCCTATGCCGGAGAGGTAAATAACTGGAAATTCATTTATACACCTGCCTCCTCGCTTCCAAAAGGCACTCGGCTGAGATTTGATACAGGCAGCAAGGGCAGGGTCATAGACTGGGAAGTCCCAAGCTCAAATCTCAAAGACGGCAGTAATGTAATTTACGCTCAGCTAGAGAATGGAAAGATCCTGCAAGCCCGCGAAATTGAAATCCCAGGCCGGCTAGTTCCTGACTATGAATTTGTTCTGCCGAATGAGGTCTCTGCCGGAAAAACCATTACAATTGTAATGGGAGCCACTAAGGATGATAAAAATAGCCGCAAAAACCACGGCAATAAAGCCCAGACCAACTCTCAAAGAAGAAGGCCATTTCAGCTCTATATAGACACTTCCGGAAAAGGCAATTTTGATGAGCCCGAAATATTCACCATGGATATTCGCGGCAGCGAACTTCACGCAATTCGCGTTGTCACCCCATCCTTCGTAAGCAAAAATAAGCGTTTTGATGTCATTGCCAGGTTTGAAGATGAATACGGCAACTTAACCAACTCCGCCCCGGAAGACACCCTGATAGAGCTATCACATGAATCCCTAAGAGAAAATTTAAACTGGAAGCTTTTTGTTCCGGAAACCGGTTTTATCAATCTGCCTAACCTCTACTTTAATGAGCCTGGTGTCTACACGATCCAGCTCAAGAATATGGCGACAAATGAAGTGTTCCGCTCTTTCCCAATCCGCTGCTTTTCCGAGCAGCAAGGCTCCCTTTTCTGGGGACTGCTTCACGGAGAATCTGAAAGAGTAGATTCAACTGAAAATATTGAAAGCTGCCTAAGGCATTTCCGCGATGAAAAAGGCTTTAACTTTTTTGGCACCTCTCCATTTGAAAACCAGGAAGAAACTTCAAATGAAGTTTGGAAATCTATCAATCAGAACATTGCTGACTTTTACGAAGAAGACCGTTTTACCACCATTTCTGGTTTGCAATGGGTAGGCTCGCCAAAAACAGAAGGTACGCGAACCCTTCTGTTTAACAAAGAACAAAAACAAGTGCTGCGCAAAAAAGACGCCAAATTTGCTTCACTGCAAAAATTGTACAAATCTTTTGCTCCCAAAGAATTGATTTCTATTCCATGCTTTACTATGGCAAAAGGGTATGAATACAATTTTGAGGACTTTGCTCCCGATTTTGAACGCGTCGTTGAAATTTACAATGCGTGGGGTTCATCTGAAAATACTGCTAAAGAAGGCAATACAGTACCAATAACCGGCCCGGCAAAAACCGGCATTAATGAAACGGCTGAAGGATCGATCCAGAGAGCCCTCTTGAAAAACTGCCGTTTTGGCTTTGTTGCAGGCGGTTTAGATGATCGGGACATTTATGCAGATCTATTTGATAGCGATCAAACACAATACCCGCCTGGTTTAACGGCTATTATAGCTAAAGAACATACAAGAGACTCTCTTTTTGAGGCCCTCTATAACCGCTCTTGCTATGCCACTACCGGAGAAAGAATGTTACTGGGCTTCAATATCTCTGGAATTGCAATGGGTAAAGAAACCAGCACTGCCGAGAAAGCCGGTTTCCTGGTTAACCGGCACATTGTAGGCTATGCTGCAGGAACAACAACCTTAAGCAAGGTCGAGATCATCAGAAATGGCGAAGTCATCAAAACCTTTACCCCGGATCATTACGCGTTTGAGTTTACTTTCGACGACATGGAAGCGCTTGAAAAGATTGCCATTAAGAGCAAAGACAAACGCCCTCCATTTATCTTCTATTACATTAGAGCCACGCAAGAGGATGGCCACATGGCTTGGAGCTCGCCAATATGGATCGATCTCTTGCCTGTCGCACCTCCTAAAGACCTGAAGCGTGCAGTGAAAGCTCCCGTCAAAAAGATAATCGAAGAGGACTTCGAAGAAGAAGACGAAGATGATGAAGATGACTATGCAGACATCGATCTCGACGATGAAGATGACGATGATGATAAGTAGTCGCTAAAAAGTAACGATCGCAAAAGTCTGAAGACATAATGGACTAAGGCCTGATTGCTACCTTATAAGGGTTTAAGCACCAATTGCTTGTTGTAAAATCTGCTGGCGCTTAGTCCCTTTAGTCCTTAAGAGACAGTTGCATAAGTCTGAGTGAGGCGCTTAAATGGACAATGGACCTTAATGACGCCATGGACCTTATGGACTTAATGGACTAAGCGCCAATTGCTTGTCGTAAATGTCTTTGGCGT
>JAEYWL010000092.1 GCA_023428915.1 Verrucomicrobiota bacterium | reverse complement strand
TGCACTTGCCAATTGAAACGCTAAGCCCCTCGGCCAAGTCACGACTTGGCTCTTCGGGACTTATCCTTTCACTTGTCAAGTTCGGCAATGTTCAAGCGTGATTTAGGGGCGCAACTTGGGTTTAAATTGCTGACAGTGGGTGCTGATATAGATGCTTCTGTATACAAAGCTGAAACTTCGGATCGCCAATCGTATTTTGTAAAACTAAAAACCGGACAAGTGCGCAATATCAGTCTTAACATGCTCTCTAAATTGCGTAATGCAGGCATTAAACAAATTATCCCTTCTATTAGAACACTGAATGGACAACTCAGCTGTCTTATGGGAGAATTTACTCTTATTGTGTACCCATTTATTCAGGGACAGGACGGATTTAGTCGGGTTTTAACCGCAAATCAATGGGTTGCACTTGGAAATGCATTAAGGCAAGTCCATGAGTTTAAAGTTCCCTCATGCATCTTAAGTCAAATAAGAAGGGAAACTTATTCAGATAAATGGCGAAGGGCTGTTCGGGCAATTGATACTTTACTTGACGCTATGCCATGCACTGATCAATGGGCCTTAAGCCTATTGAAATTAATCAAAAACCAAAAAACGGCAATTCAGCGTTTGGTGGATACTGCCGAAGAGCTTGCTCAGAAAATTAGAAATCATTCGCCTGAATTTGTTCTATGCCATTCTGATATTCATGGCGGGAATGTGATCGTTGCAGATAACGGTTTAATTTACATTGTGGATTGGGATGATCCCATCATAGCTCCAAAAGAACGCGATCTCATGTTCATTGGCGGCGGTGTTGCTAATGTATGGAATACGCCTCACGAGGAAGCGTTTTTTTATAAGGGATACGGAAAAACCGCAATCAATCAGGAAATCTTAGCCTATTACCGTCATGAACGAATAGTCGAGGATATTGCTGAATACTGTCATTGCCTACTGTCAACTGCTGCAGGCGATGACAGGGAAACTATGTACGCGCATTTCGCAGCCATGTTTGAACCTCTCGGCGTTGTCGACATTGCATTTAAAACACTCCCTAAAATCTAAAAGCCAGATTTTGCATAGAAGGTTTGATTATAGCTTAACGACCACAACAGACACATTGTCGAGTGAGCCGCTATTAATAGCGCTTTGCGTAAGGTATTGGGCCATTTTGCAAGCATCCATATTATCTTGTTGCGCCAACTCGGCTACAGCTCTGCCGAGCTGATTATTGCTAGTTACGTCAAAAAGACCATCACAAGCAAAAACCAGAAAATTCGGTTTTCCTTTCGGAACTGGTTGCTTGGTAATTTTTGGATTAGACGGCATAAATTTGTCCCCATTTTCATCCACAGCTGAATGATCGCCGATGGCGCCGGCCACGGCCCACTCTCCTGCTACCCGAACTCCATCTCGAGTCTTAAATATCTCTCCTCCAGCCTTTTCGACACGCTTTTGAAAGCGGGGATTATCGGGTTTGGCATCTTGCGAAAGAGGCTTGGCCCTGGAAATTCCATTCTCCTCTATTTCAACGAGGGTAGTGCGTGAATCACCGACATTAGCTGTCCAAATATAGCCATCAATAACAACAGAAAATGTAGCAGTTGTTCCATCTTTATTGGGTTCCTTAGCATATTCCTCGTCAAGTTCTTTGCAGCATTCCTTTAAAGCCAGGAAAATACCTGTATCATTGAAACCTTTCTGGTTGTATTTCATTAACTTGTTAGTCAACACCCTTCCAATATTGTCCTTTACAAACTTAGAGGCATCTGCTCCTCCATGTCCGTCAAAGACGCCGAACAAAGGAACCCTTAACTGCTCGTCTCCTATGGAAAGCTGCAATTCTCTTGCTATGGAAGCATCTTCCATGGTTTTACGATACTCTCCTTTTTGTTCGCTAATTCCTACTTCATAAGGACCTACTGCCTCAAGTTTTGCGGTATCTGTCTTTTTTGCTTTTTCCAATTCTTTTATAAGTGAAAAATCTTTATCCGCTTCATTCGCATGGTCTTTTTCCGCACTATTAATGTTATGCTGCAATCGTTCTGTAACTGTCTTTTTTTTCACCTCTGATGATGCTTCTCCCTTTAACTTTTTCTGGGCAATTTTCTCTACAGGAATCATTTGAGGCCGATGTAAAAACTGAATGGTGTTTACTGCGGGTTTTTCAATCGGCTTTGCAACAGTTTCTTTTGTATCTATAATGGATGCGCTTACCTCAGCCTCTTTGCTGACAAGAATTGCAGCTTCCTCATAAGGGCGTTTTGCAGTATGATCATTGACACTAGTTGCATTATTAAAATCACTCTGTTTTGTATCTGCAGAAGGTGCTTTTACCGGAGGCTCTTTACCTGCAAGAGTTGCGGCATGTTTACGAAGACGCTCTACATGTTGATCATTGATGCCATCAGTCTTTTTAATAAATTCACTATAGAACTTATTGATTTCTTCCGAATTGTTCTTCAAACAAGCTTGTTTAAGGTAACCGAAATTCTCTACAATAGACTCCTTTTGCATTTTACTTAATTGACTTTTTGAAGTTACTGTTTGCTGATCCGCTATACCATTATATGAATGATTAAATTTCTTTAGTTCGCTGCACAGCTGACTTGCTTCAGATTCACCAAGAGCACGCTGCATCTCTTGCATGGCTTCATCTAGTTTTATAGAAGAAACTGAAGAAAGGCCGCCGGAGAATACCACCTCTTTCATGCACTCATTGTATGCTTTTATAAAGCGATCTGCTGCATCTAATTTTGAGGGATTTTGAAAATGTTCACTTTTGAATTCAATGGAGTTTTTTTTAAAAAAAACTTCCGCATTGGTTCTTTTAGCAACTTCCCTGCTAATCTCACTCCTCATCTTCAAAAATGTAGTACCTGGAAGCTCCAATTCGCTATATGTGCGTGTAAACTTTTCTATATCCGTTCCGGCGGCTGCATCAAACATTGCCTTTAATTTATTTCTGTTTGCCCCGAGTAGATGGATTGTCTCTTTACTTCCGTAGTAAGTCTTCAATTCATTAAAGTGTTCTGAAGAGATGGTTTTACTTGAATCCAATTGTTTAAGAGTATGCGCTACTACAAATTTCCTTATGAGGGAGAACCCAAAAAAAGCTTTTAATCTGTCAAAACATCCCAGTTTTATAGGTATTTCAGATTGGGCTTCAGTTTTTGCACCAGTCTGATGCGGATTTGGCATAGACTCCCGCAGTTCTTTTGCCGCGTCAGCAGGAACTTGATTTACATTATGGGAATTATAATGAACCGGGGTTGTATCGATAGCTGTTGATGGAGAAGCTGCCAGTTCTCCTCTTCCTGTTTTATCTGTATATACATGATTTTTTTCTTCAGCTTTTGCGTCTTTTTTTTCAAGAGGACGCTTGGCTGAACTTAAAGCAGTTTGAGCATCAGTAAAATTTGTACGTCGTGCAGCACCTATTGAGTTTTCCATAAAAGCAAACCTCAAAGTAACTAGCTCTATTATAATATACAAATCAAATTTTTATTAATTAGATTAATAAAACTTACTACAATTATTTTTATTTGATAATTAATTCCCCTTCAAAAACCTTTTGCAGAAAGCATGCCAAACATGACTGCAACCAGTTTGGATGAAGAAGAGGTTTGTACACATTTTATAGAGCGGCAGTAAATTGTATGAATGAGTTAAGCGACAACTGTTAAAAATAGGCTCTATACAGCCGGCATAAATTATTAAATTGCTTATATAAAATTTTAATGTTACCATTTAAGCTTCGCGCCGATCTAGTTTAGCTGGTAGAACATTCGATATTGTTTGTCGAAGGGATGGGTTCAATTCCTGTGGTCGGCTTTTCTTTAAAATCTGCATAGTTCTGTGCAGCACCTCTTAGGCAAGTTATGAGCTCTAAAACAGTATTTATGCTTCCTGTTGCCAATAATACACTTATTACCGGGGGCCACTTTCTTCTAACTGAAGACGGGTCCAGCATCAACCTTGGAACAATTCGCTCATTTAGAGAAGCTGCAAATTTATATGCCGCACACAAACACATTGCTTCAAATTTAGCCCTTGGAATACTGATTAACGACATTGGGGCAGTCTGTGGCAGTGCAAGTGCAAATTCTAGCTGCTCTTTAGCCCCAACCACCTCTAAAGCAAACTTTAGCCTTCCGGTAGAGTACCAAAATATACTTAGTGAATATGGCCTGCACATCGAAGAGCTTGCAATTTTTTGGGAAAAGCACATGCGCAATCGCGGCAAGAAGCTGCTGCTAAAAGAGCTCGCTAAGCAGAATCAACATATCCATAGTTATCAAGGAGGCTACATATACTCCAATCCACAAGAAAAGATTGAAATTCTGCTTACAAGAGCCAGCCGGCATGACCCTCATGGCACACCAGCTTGTCCTCTAATTATGGGAGCCTATGCCATTGAAGCCTATCAGATGGGGTTTAGCTCAAGCATTAACTTTTACTATGTTAACGAAAATAATTACAAAAATGTCGCCAATCATTTTGTGATTGAAAAAGGCAAATATGTCGCCTTACAGTTTATGTCTAAGCTAAATATTAAAAACATTTACTTATTTGAAGACCAGATTTTGTGCAATTTTACGAGTTAGACCATGATTTATCTAGATAACAATGCGACAACCGCAATCGGACCGGAAGTGATCGACGCTATGCAGCCCTATTTTACCCAGCATTTTGCAAACCCTTCCTCATTACACGGATTTGGTTGCCAGGTTAAGGAAAAGGTGCAAGAAGCGCGTAACAAAATAGCCAATAAACTTGGCTGCAGTAGTGAAGAAATTATTTTTACGAGCTCAGGTACAGAATCCAACAATTTTTGCTTAAAAGGAATGGCTTTTTCAAATAAACATAAAGGCAACCAGATAATAACCACCCCTATAGAACATGCTTCTATTCTTGCCACCTGTAATTTTTTGGAAAAGCAAGGCTTTGAAATTGTTTATTTAGAGGTCGATTCAGAGGGTTTTGTAGATCCTCTTACACTTAAAAATGCCATCACTGACCGCACTATCCTCATTTCAATTGCACATGCCAACAATGAAATTGGGACTATACAAGATCTAGCGTCTCTTTTAGAAGTCAGTAACGGCATTCCTTTTCACACTGATGCTGTGCAAAGCTTTTTAAAAACTGATTTTGATCTGCGCAAACTTCCAGTCAGCCTGGCTTCATTTTCGGGACATAAATTTCATGCTCCTAAAGGGATCGGTTTTGTATATAAACGTGCAGATCTACTCACCGATCCATTAATTCACGGAGGACATCAGGAAATGAGCCTGCGCTCCGGCACTGAAAATGTGCCCTATATCATTGGGCTAGGAAAAGCCCTTACTTCCATTGGCAGCTCTGAAATTACCCATATGCAAAACCTGCAAAGCTATCTAATAAATGAGCTCGCATCGATCCCTGGCATTCAAATCAATGGGCCAACAGACCCAAATAAACGCCTTTGCAACAACCTAAACATTTCCTGCGACTGCCTGGAAGGAGAATACATTTTACACGAACTGTCTGCGCATGGTTTATACATCTCTACAGGCTCTGCCTGCCAATCAAGCCATGCTAGAATATCTCATGTACTTCAAGCAATCAAATGCCCCTTTCGTTACATTCATGGCAATATACGCATTGGCCTTTCGAAATACACAACTCATGCAGATGTGCAAAACTTCATCGGCAAGTTTAAACAAATAATCTCAAAACCCTCCCACTTCAAATTATATCCTTGTCCCCAAAACATAAGATTAAAACCCAAGCTGCGCCCTAAATCACGCTTGAACATTGCCGAACTTGACAAGTGAAAGGATAAGTCCCGAAGAGCCAAGTCCTGACTTGGCCGAGGGGCTTAGCGTTTCAATTGGCAAGTGCAGGCCTGTTCAAGCGTGAAACTTTTGTGCATAGTATCTTTTTTACCAAGGATTCTCATGCACTCCAAAATTATATGCATTTACTGTA
>JAEYWL010000088.1 GCA_023428915.1 Verrucomicrobiota bacterium | reverse complement strand
ATGACGCCATGGACCTTATGGACTTAATGGACTAAGCGCCAATTGCTTGTCGTAAATGTCTTTGGCGTCGTTAAGGTCCATAATGTTATTTGATATAGCTAAATCTGACTTATGCAACTGTCTCTTAGGGACAAGGGACTAAACACCCATTTTCTTGTCTCTAAGGTCCATTGTCCCTTTATTCTATGACCAGCGAAGAGTTTCGTAATCCCTGATTATGATATCAACAGCTGTTTCTGGGTCATGCAGGTCCAGATCAAGCCAACGGAATGCCGGCTCCCGGCGGAACCAGGTAAATTGTCTTTTAGCGTAATGGCGAGTGGCTTTTTTTAGTTCCTCAACGTATCTTTTATACTCATCGCGCGTTTGCTGCGTTTGCAAGTACTCTAAGCTTTGTTTATAGCCAATCGCCTGAGCAGCAGTTGGGTTTTTGCGTATGCCAGCAGCTTCCAGCTCTGCCACTTCTTCGAGCAATCCGGCTTCAAGCATCTTGTCGCATCGTTTTTCAATGCGATGATAAATGGAAACTGTTGGACGGTAGAGAAACCAGCAGCGAAAATCATAATTAAGAAAGCGTTTTTTCTGTTTCCAGGGGTTTTTACTCACCTCTTTACCCGTTATAATAATAATCTCTAAAGCCCTCACAATTTTATGTTTATCATGCGGGGTAATAGTTACGGCATAATCCGGATCAAATTTTGTCAGCCGGTCATATAGTTTCTCCGAGCCCAACGCCTCTATTTCAGCTTCAAGACTTTTTCGGATTTCTGGATTTGAAGGAGGGCCGCATGGAGGACCATACAACAATGAATGGAGGTAAAAACCAGCTCCGCCGACAACAATAGGGATATTGTCGCGGTTAATAATTTGTTCGATTGCAAAGCGGGCTTCGCTATAAAAATCGACGACATTAAATGGATCGGAAACATCGCGAATATCGATTAAATGATGGGGCACCCTCTTTAATTCTTCTGGAGAAACTTTTGCTGTGCCAATATCCATACCGCGATAGACTTGCATGGAATCCGCAGAAACAATTTCTCCCGGTATAGCTTCAGCCAAGAGCATCCCTAGTGCAGATTTTCCACAGCCAGTGGGACCAGCTAAGACAATGACACGTTTAGGGTGGACAGGGAGGAAGTGCAGGTCATGCTCCTCCTGCTCGATGGGTATGCCCAGGCTTTTTTTAAGACGGAGCTTTTCTAATATTGCTGCTTCACATTCCACTTAATCCGCTCTAGAACAGTCTTAGAGCCTCTTCCTTGCTAGGAGCCAATTCTATTACATGATCGAAACCAGACATACGGAGAACATCCATAACATT
The DNA here is from genome assembly GCA_023428915.1 of Verrucomicrobiota bacterium. Classification (GTDB taxonomy): domain Bacteria; phylum Chlamydiota; class Chlamydiia; order Chlamydiales; family JAEYWL01; genus JAEYWL01. The sequence continues at coordinate 8,865 of JAEYWL010000088.1, read as the reverse complement.
TGGAGATACTGCACAGACAATCAACTTGCCGGATACCGACTTCAATTTCTTTGAAGTTCGCAATAGTAAACGCATGCCAGCACTACTTAAGTAATCAACCTCTGAAAAGTCGAGGAGAATGTGATGCTGTCCATTTGTAATTAGATCTAGGATTTTCTTTTCAGCAGCAGGTGAAGAAATAGCATCTAATCTGCCTTTTATCCTTAAAAAAAGAATTTCCCCTTCCAGTTCTTCTTTAAGCTCAACAGCCCCTTCCATGTAGTGACATCCTGTGTTAGGTTTACATATTACTTAGTATTTCGATTAAACTCAAGTTCTTCGGAAGAGATATACGCATGCGTATAGTCTTCTTGACGCTCTTCAGTCTTATCTCCATTGTGCTTTTTTTCTAAAAACTGCACTTTTTCAGCCGCTACACGTAATTTACAACGCTTATCCCCAGCTTTTGAATGCCACACATCTAGCTGTAAACGCCCTTCTACTAATACTAGCGAGGAACAGTCAAGAGCATGAACACAAAGCTCAGCTAATTTTCCCCAAACAACTACATCGACAAAACAAACTTCTTGCTGACGTTCACCTGTTAGATTAATAAAATCTCTATTTAGCGCAATTAGCAAATCCGTAACTGGAATGCCGTTAGGTGTTTTACGCAGCTCCGGCTTGCGAGTAAGCCTGCCTGCAATAATCACCTTATTTAAAGATATCATATTGGCCTCTTCTTGATAGGTATCGGTCCTGACTCTAACAACTTGAGCTTTGAAGCTTGTAAATCAGGGATTTTAACCTACATTCGGCAGTTGAAGGCAACAAATTGACGCAATCTTTTGAGCCATAATCGCTTCCAATAGAGGGCGACCTTTTGGGAATGATCGCCCTCTATTGGAAGCGATTCTAACTCAAAATCTTGCATCACTTTATCACCTTGAACTGCCGAATATAGGTTTAGTCAAATACATATGTTTAAACCTGAAACTTATCAAGAAAAATCTTTAAAATTTTATAAAAAAAAACCGCACATATTGTGCGGTTTGAAATCGGCCAAGAGATGTTGCAAATTAACGCTTGGAGAACTGGAAGCGCTTGCGTGCGCCTGCTCTACCATATTTTTTGCGTTCTTTCTTACGGGGGTCTCTAGTTAGAAAGCCTTCTGCTTTCAGATCTTGTCTCAATTCTTCGTTTTGTTTGAGAAGAGCTCTGCTAACCCCTAAACGGGAAGCAATAACTTGTCCTTCAACACCACCACCCTTAACGCGGATAATTAGGTCGTATTTATTCGTTTCTCCGGTTTTCATTAAAGGAGAAAGAATAGTCATGCGCTGGATTTCTAGCGGGAAGTACTCTTCAAAAGTACGGCCGTTTACATCAATTTTACCAGTGCCTGGGCGGAGACGTACAGCGGCTACGGCAGTTTTACGTCTTCCTGAAGCTACAGATTCTTGCAACATAGGGAATTACCTTAAATATTAACTTTAGTGGGTTTTTGTGCAGCTAGATCATGTCCTTCGCCTTTATACACGCGAAGACGGCGCAGCTGCTGCTTCGCCAAGCGAGAATGCGGCATCATGCCTTTAACTGCATGTTCGATAATGTATTGAGGATTTTTGGATTTCATCACACGGTAAGGAACTTCTCTTAAACCGCCTACATAGCCGGTATGGTATTGGTACACTTTTTGAGCTTCTTTAGAACCTGTGACTTCGATTTTATCAGCGTTAATAACGATAACACCATCACCGCAGTCTGCATGTGGAGTGAATGCCGGCTTATGCTTGCCGCGTAAGATTTTCGTGATTTCAGCAGCAAAACGGCCGAGAGTCTTCCCAGCAGCGTCTAGAATAAACCACTCATGCTTAACTTCTTCTGGTTTAAGCATTGTAGTTTTTTGTTCGTGATTATGTTGACTCATGGATTAGGAACCTTTAATTGGTTTTCGCGATTTTATAAGTTGCTATAATAGTTAGAAATCTTATTTTTTGCCAAGGATTTTCTATCTTTCCGGGAATTTTTAAGTGATCAGCGATCCCAGAAGAGTTTGATGCTGATACCCGTGAATTTTTACTCTCTGCAGGGTACCTATTAAGCTATCATCTCCTGGTATTAATACTTTGCGCCAACAACGAGAACGCCCTTTTAAAAATTCGCTATCTCTGTAGTTGCGCCTCTCTACCAAGATTTCCATTTCACAGCCGATCAGCTCATGTCTTTGAACAGCTGTTAATTCATCTTGCAGTTGCATTAAGCGCTGGAGCCTGTCCTGCTTAACCTCTTCGGAGATATCGTCTTTCCAGCGCATTGCCGGGGTGCCCTTTCTTTGGCTGTAAGCAAAGATAAAGGCAACCGAGTAGTTTATCTGTTTCAACATCTCATAGGTTTGCTGGAATTCCTCTTCTGTTTCTGTAGGGAAGCCCACAATAATATCCGTCCCTAGAGCCACATTAGGCACTATTTCACGCAGCATTTGCACTTTTTCAAGATACTGCTCAAGGGTATAGATGCGATGCATTTTTTTCAAAATTCTGTTTGAACCAGCCTGAAGCGGAAAATGTACGAATTCACAAGCTGATTTAAGGTCTCTGATGGCTTCCATCAGCTCTTTTGTTATATCTACCGGATGGCTCGTCATAAAGCGCACCCTTTCCAGCCCTGGAATGCCATCGAGTTTATATAGCAGATCGTGAAAGAGGCAGTTCCATTCAGGATGGTCTTTTCCATAGCTATTTACGTTTTGACCAAGCAATGTAACTTCTTTATACCCCTGCTCTGCAAGATGGCGGCATTCTTCTGCAATACTTTCAGGAGTCCTGGAGACCTCAGGGCCTCGCGTATAAGGCACTACACAGTAGGTGCAATACTTATCACAACCGCGGCTGATAGAAACAAATGCTTTTAAACTGCTTTCCCGTTTAGCGCCAATGTAATCCAGCTCAAAAGTAAATTGCTCATCAGTGCGGATTTGCTGTGTACGGCCTGCAATCACTTCGTCCAAAACATGATTCAATTCATGGATATTATTAGTGCCAAGCACAAAATCAATATGAGGCAGCTTGTGAAATAGTGAATCTTTTTTGGCATTCGCCATGCAGCCTGTTACGCCAATAATAGCCTCTCGTGTACGCGTACGGCCTAGACGGCCAAGTTTGCCCATCACCTTTCTTTCTGCAAGATCCCGGATGGAACAAGTATTAAAAATGAGCAGATCTGCGTCTTCTTCATTTTCAATTTTATTCATGCCTCTTTTTTCCAGCGCACCCACCATGATTTCCGTATCCAGTTCATTCATCTGGCAGCCATAAGTGCGGACATAAAAAGTTTTTGGATCTTTCATAATTGCAAGTCTGAAATAATGGTTAAAGGAAGCTATAATAACGAGCAAGGTGAAGGAATTCAAGGAAAAAGAAGAAACAAACAAAAGTCTAACCAGTAAATGGAAGCGACAATATCGACATTAACGACGCTATAGACATTAACGACAAACATTTGATGCTTAGTGCACAATGTCCATGGCGTCGTTAATGTCGATATTGTCGCTTGTCCATTTAAGCGCTTTTACTCCGTGGCCACTGCTTGAATAACACCGCAGCCAATTTTAGCACCTGATGCGCCTGAAGGCTGGGTATGGAAATCATCAGGGTCTGCATGAACGACAACTGATTTACCTACAATGCCATTTTCACCATCAAGGGTGATTAAGTTGTCTACCCATTCAAAATGGGCTTTCCCATCAGACTCAGCCTCTAAATTACCCAAATCCCCTGCATGGCGATAAGGATCATCTGGTCCAGCATGCTTGCCTTTATTTGGATTAAAATGATTGCCTGCAGAAGAAAAATCGGGGGCACTGCAGTCGCCATATTCATGAATATGAAAACCATGCTTTCCCGGTTTTAGACCTTCCAAATCTGCAACTATTTTCACCCCCCCCTCTACCGATGTAAAATTGACTATTCCTTTTACAGTGCTGCCTTTTGCAGGACTAATGATAGCAATAGCTTTATCAGTTTTCGCTTTGGATTCCTTAACGAAATTATTGCCACTGCTCTTAATTGGGGCCGCTGCTTGCAGGGGCAGGCAACTAAATGCCATCGCTGAACAAACAATGGCTGAAAAAAAAGAAAATTTTACAGGGAGATAATGCATAATTCCTCATAATCTTTTTAATTGTTTTGAAAGCAATAGAGCCGAATGCTATATCCAATAAAAAGTTCTAAATACATGATTTTAATTATCCTGGCGAGAAATTTATGGTTGAAGGATGGGTAAAAAAAGAAATGAAAAGGCACACTAGAAGAGCTAAGCCTGAGAATGAGGATAAGGTCATTGATGTGCTCGATTTGCAAATTGAGGATGCTGAAAAAAAACGCGTTGAAATTGACAAACTGATCGATAATTTTCTAGAACGTTCAGATTTTACTAAAGAGGCTTTAGAAAAAATCTTAAGCAACCCCGACAATTTTACTCCGGCTCAGTGGGAAAGGTTCCAAAGCAGGATAGCCAAAATGGAAAAAGACGCTGAGAGAGCTTCAGGGATTAAAAACTTGAAGCAAAAAGAAGAAAAAAAGAAATTAGAGAGCAAGGCTGCCAAAACTAAAGGTAAATCCCTGGGCAGCAGAAAAAAATGGCTTCCCATGAAATAAGGTGTGTACATATGCTTAAAAAAGTAATTATCCTGGCCCCTCCATTACATCACAATGGTTCATTACATCACTATACCCAATCTCTGCACGATGCTTTTTTAAGACAAGGTGTTGAGTCGCATATTTTTGGCGCTGAAGGCCCGATAGATCCAAGAGAGTTTCTTAACAAGCTTCTCAATGAAACCCCGGATTGTACAGTCTCATTTAATGGTTTACTACCGGATGAGCAAGGCCGCTTTTTATGCGATCAGGTGAAAGTTCCTCATGTAGGAATTTTGCTGGAAACACCAAACCATTACTTCCCCATGGTCAAAAGCTCCCATAGCATACTTTGCTGCGACGATCGCTATTTTTGCCACTTTTTTAAAAGCATGCCGTTTGAAAACGTATTATTTTTTCCGAATGCAACAGATAAGGAAATCCATTACAGCCGCAATCAGGAAAGGGATATTGATGTCGGCATTTTCGCCACCTATGTGGATTTTGAAGAACTTCGAAAAGATTGGCATGCCCGTTATTCAATGCCAGTTGCTAATATACTGGATGCTGCAGCAGAAATTACCTTGTCCGATCAGAAGACTTCATATATTGAAGCGTTTATACAGGCGATGGATAATCCTCTCCTCAGTAAAGACATCGACGCAAACTCTTTACCCATGAAAGAAATTTTAGATTATCTAGAAAATTATGTACGCGGTAAAGACCGCTTTGAGCTAGCTAACAGCATTAAAGATGCTAAACTGCATATTTATGGCAGCTCTAGCAGTAAAGCTACATGGAAAGATTCTCCCCTGCACAACCACAATAACATTATATTCCACGAGGTTGTCGACTATGAAGAAGTTAAAGAGCTAATGAAGCGTACCAAAATCGTATTAAATAGCAGCATCACCCATAAAAATGGCGGCCACGAACGGATCTTCTTAGGACTTGCCTGCGGAGCACTAGTCATTACCAATGAAAACATCTACCTTAATGAGCACTTCACAGATAATCTCGATATTTCATTCTATCGGCATAAAAAATGGAATGAAGTTAACGACAAAGTGAATGACTTTTTGGCCAATGAAGATAAACGGGCAGAAATAGCAGCAGCCGGCAGAAAGATTGTAATGGAACATCATACATGGGATAACCGCGTGAACATGCTGCGCCATTTACTCCCGGCAATATTGGAGAAGCTGCCCAGAAGGGTGGTGCCTACCGATCATAACCATTAGAAAAAAATTCGTGCCCGTACCCGCGTGCGCACGGGCATGAGTTCAGCAGACTTTTATTTTCCCCTTTATTTTATATCGCTTCTCTTCTATAATATGTTAACATGTCTGAGACCTTATCTACTATTGCACAAGTTGCTGCAATTATACCTGCCCGTTATCAAAGTTCGCGTTTCCCTGGCAAACCCCTCGCCTCAATTGCCGGCAAGAGCTTAATCCAGAGGACTTATGAGCGGGCAAAATGCTGCCCCCTCTTACAGGAAGTGTTAATCGCAACTGATGATGAACGGATTTACTCCCATGTGCAATCATTCGGGGGAACAGCTGTTTACACCTCTCCTGACTGCCTAACTGGCACCGATCGTTTAATTGATGTCCTGCAGCAAGGCTATTGTAGAAATGCTGCCTGCATTTTAAATGTCCAGGGAGATCTGCCTTTGATAGAGCCTGAAGTCATGCAGCAAGTGATTGAAGCTCTTTTAAATGATTCTGAAGCCGCAACTGCAACAGCTGTAGTGCCTTTAACTGGTGAAGAAGCCCATAACTTCTCTGTAGTGAAATGTGTCCTTGATCAGAAAAAACGGGCTTTATATTTCAGCCGCGCCCTTATTCCAGCAGGTCTGCAAGGGGATTTTAAAACCGGCATTCCTTATTACCACCACATAGGCATTTACGCCTATCGGCCCCATTTTTTATTGGAACTCTCTCGCTTGCCCCCCACTCCCCTCCAGTTGGCCGAAGACTTAGAACAACTAAAAATATTAGAATATGGACATCGCATCGCCGTAGCTATTGTTAATAGCGCAAGTTTCGGAGTTGATCGTCCAGAAGATATACAAAAAGTCGAGAACATATTATGCATGCAAAATTTATCTTCTTCACTGGCGGCGTCTGCTCTTCTTTAGGCAAGGGCCTTACTTGTGCTTCTATTGGCATGTTGTTAGAAAAAAAAGGCTTGCGCGTTGCGATGCTTAAATTGGATCCCTACTTAAATGTGGATCCAGGCACTATGAGCCCCTATCAGCATGGAGAAGTATATGTTACAGATGATGGTGCAGAAACCGATCTAGACTTGGGACATTACTACCGCTATACCGATTCCCCCTTATCCAAAGCCTCGAATGCTACTTCAGGTCAAATTTATAACACTGTTATCACACGGGAACGGCATGGCGACTATTTGGGAAAAACTGTCCAGGTAATTCCCCATATTACCGATGAAATTAAACAGCGTATTATCAATTGCGCCAAACAAGAGGAAGGCATTCAAATTGTTCTCGTTGAAATTGGCGGGACCATTGGCGATATAGAATCTCTTCCCTTCTTAGAAGCCATTCGGCAATTTTGCTACGAACACCCAGGAAGCTGTTTAAATCTGCATTTAACCTATGTTCCTTACCTAAAGGCTGCAGGTGAAGTAAAAACAAAACCTACGCAACACTCCGTACAGGCAATGCGCGAAATCGGCCTTGTGCCTGATGTAATTATTTGCCGTTGTGAACAGTCTTTGCCGGAAGATGTCAAAAATAAAATCAGCCTATTCTGTAATGTTTCCAGAAATGCAGTATTTGAAGAAGTTGACGTTGAACACTCTATTTATGAAGTGCCGTTAAAACTTCATGAGCAGAAACTTGACGCCATGATATGTGAACGGTTTAACTTAGCCGACAAACCTATCGATTTATCTATTTGGGAGAAAATCATTGAAACGATTAAGCATCCTAAAGGTCAAATCACAGTAGGTATTGTAGGAAAATATGTTCAGCATCAGGACGCTTACAAATCAGTATTTGAAGCCCTTTATCACGGTGCTATCGCTGCAGGCTATAAATTAAAAATTAAAAGCTTTGAAGCCGATAAAATTATCGAAAACGGACAGTTAATCGACGACATTAAGGACTGCGACGGCTATCTAGTGCCTGGCGGTTTTGGAGAGCGTGGTTGGGAGGGGAAAATCCTTTCCGCCAAATATGCCCGTGAACAAAAGATCCCCTATTTCGGTATCTGTTTAGGCATGCAAGTCATGGCCGTTGAGTTTGCAAGGCATGTAGCCAAGCTAGATGACGCTAACTCTACTGAGTTTGACCCTTGGACAAAGCATCCTATAATATCATTATTGAGTGAGCAAAAACAAATCCAGGATCTAGGCGGCACGATGCGTCTGGGGTCTTATACGTGTTTACTTAAGGCTAATTCAAAAGCCCATAAAGCCTATGGCTGCAGCTCTATCCAAGAACGCCATCGCCACCGCTATGAGTTCAATAATGAATACCGTGAACAAATGGAAAGTAAAGGGTTTACTGTTGCAGGCGTTTTTGAAGAGGGCAACTTATGTGAAATCGCGGAAATTAAAGACCATCCTTGGATGGTTGGCGTGCAGTTTCACCCGGAGTTTAAATCCAAGCCAACTAAGCCGCATCCCTTATTCAGGGATTTTGTCAAAGCTATGATCGAGCATAAGGACAAATAGTGAAAAAAACCCCAAGCCGCTACGCAAGCCTTGATTATGGTTTAGCCAGAATCGGGCTTGCCCTTTCCGATGAGCAAAAAATCATAGCCTCCCCTTTTGCCATCATCGCTTCTGAAAAAAAGTTAGAAGCCACTGCAGACAAAATCGCTAAAGAACTCGCCCGGCTGCAGGCTGATAAAGAATTTATCCTCGAGCGTCTTATCATAGGGATGCCCCTGATGATGAATGGCACTGTCGGTTTGATGGCAGATGAGGTCAAGCAATTGGCGCAACTGCTAAAAGACCAGCTTCCAGCCTGCGAAATTATCCTCTGGGATGAACGCTTAAGCTCAGTGCAGGCCGACCGTTCTTTGAGGGAAAGTCAAATGTCGCGCCGGGCCCGTTCAAAGCAAGTCGACCGCGTCGCCGCCGCCATCATTCTGCAGTCTTACCTCGACAGCCTCGCTTAAAACCCAAGTTGTCCCCTAAATCTTAGCACAAGCTTAATTAGATAATTGAGATGGCGCAGATAATGCCGAAGCCAAGGGTTCTTCCCCTTGGC
>JAEYWL010000085.1 GCA_023428915.1 Verrucomicrobiota bacterium | reverse complement strand
GTATATGCCGCTTGTATCTTGACCGCCGTTAGCGGTTCCTCCGTTATCGGATAATACTAAGGATATCGTCGCTGTTCCATGGGCATAGGCAGCTATTGAATAGTGCAGCGTGCCATCTGTACCTATTACAGGACCTGCAGAAAATAAAGAGGGATTTGAATTCCCTATCACCGTAAACGCTAAAGCTTGGCCTGTCTCATTTGGGGCGCCGGAATAAATATTGGTAGCCCAATTGGATACGGAATAGGCAGTATCTACAACGGTTTCATTCTGCGTTTGGCTAGCTCCTCCACTAAATGAGGGGGCTTGATTGACAAAATTGGAAGTGATGGAAAAGGTGTATATGCCGCTTGTATCTTGACCGCCGTTAGCGGTCCCTCCGTTATCGGATAATACTAAGGATATTGTCGCTGTTCCATGGGCATAGGCAGCTATTGAATAGTGTAAAGTACCATTTGCATCAATTGTAGGGGCAGAAGAAAATAATGAGGGATTTGAATTCCCTATCACGGTAAACGCTAAACTCTGGCCCGCTTCATCTGCGGCTCCAGGATTTATATTTGTCGCCCAATTGGATACTGTGTAAGCTGTGTTTACAATGGCTTCATTTTGTACTTGGTTTGCGCCCCCATTAAAAGAAGGAGCGCTGTTGACCGGATTTATGACGATGGTAAAGGTTTGTACTGGTGAAGTGTCAGACCCACCATTGGCTGTTCCGTTATTATCAGAAATCGTATACGAAATAACTGCCGTTCCATTGGCATTGGGTGCAGCGGTATAGAACAGGCTGGCTTGATCTCCCTGGACAGATATTCCTAGATTAGAAAAGAGACTCGGATTTGTATTGCCGACTATATTAAAGTGTAAAACATTTATAGCAGTCGGCGGGTTATGCGCGCCGCCGGCCCCCAGGCCTACAGATAAGCCGGAGACCCAAGGGGAAATATTTATAGCTCCCGCATTCTCATTGCTGGTTTCAACTATTCCGGTGTTTACAGGTGAAATAGTCACTACGTAGTAGCCAAAATTATCTGTAAAAATAACGTCATTCTGACTTAAAACTAGTTGGTGGGCAGCACCGACATCAACTGTAAAAGTATACGAATGCGTGCTGGTTGGGGCAGGTAATGAGGTATTTGGCTGGCTGCCATCTATAAGGAAAACATGAAAGGGTGCTGTAGTCTCCCTAAAATATGAACCGGGGTCGTTTTCATTAGAGAATACATAAAAAGCATCATTAGGCTGGACGCCCCTTGCTATGCCTACTCCAGTAATGGTAATATTGACTAATCCAGAATAAATTCCGTTTGTAGCCACCCCATCTGCATCATTGAAGGGAACGATAACTACTTCCGAATTAATGGGCAAAGGGGCATTATTTAGAGCGCTTACATCAATTGTCACCGTAGCAGTATTGGAAATACCCTCGGCGCTAGATATATGGTAAGTAAACGTATCTGTTCCCTGCCTATATGGGTCTGCTATGTAAGTAAAGGTTCCATCAGTATTAAATTTAAAATAAGCATCATGTGCAGGGCTGCTATCTAATATATAGATAGAATTCTGTCCGGGTGCATCATTGCTGCCCACATTATAGTTATTGAAGATGGTTCCGTTTTCATAGATCTGGTACACGTCATCACTAGCCACAGGACTTAGTAAGAGATGGTCCCAATTGGTAATTGCCTGGTCAAAATAAAGACTGGCAGCATCGACAGGGGTACTGCTGCCTTCTTCCAAGATCCAATTTCCGCCCTCTTGCAAACTACCTGTACTGTCGATAGAGGCATTTACCGAAATCGCTTGCCCGTCGCTGTGCTGAATTGTTTGAGAGAGTGCTTGGAGAAATGTCATGCCCTGGGTCCCTTGAGCTATATTGCAACCTAATAGATTTAGTTCCCCTCCCGACTTGATCATGCTGCCTACATTTTGCCAAAAGGCATGGAGGCCGCTATTTTGCTGTAAAGCTTGTGTATTGACTATAAGTCCATCGGTCAATTCTATTTGCCCCTTGGTGCCTTCTGTTACAAAGGCAATGCTATCAGCTTGCTGTCCATGCAGCACATCGGCAATTTTAGCTTGGAGTTGAGCTAAAGTTGTGTGAGCTGGGTCATAATACAGAGTTTTCACATCTCCTTTTGCTGCATCGACAATAGATTGGCTATCGGGAACGGAAGAGGAAACCACTAAGAGATTAACCGATTGAGGCTGTACGTGAAGATCAAGGATGGATTGAGGCAATGCCGCCTGCAAAGCACTTGCATCATGATGATCCACAGCATGGTTTTGAGTAGGCGCTGCTGAAGCATCGGCTGCATGATGAGCAATAGCAGCGTCAAGAGCAACAGGAGCTGCGGCAGCATCAAATAATAACCGATTCTCAAGGCGCATTATTTTAAACATAAACTACACCTTCTATTTTTATTGTAATATTTAAATAATTTTTATTAAATAGAAAGGTGCAAAAAACATGCCATTATAGCATTTTTTTAATCATATCTTTTACTAATTGACTAATTTTCAGATTTTTTACATTTATTTTAGATAAACTAGAAATATTTTTTACTAAAAATGTAATACCTTCATCTGTTAGGAATTGGCAATTTTGCAAATTAATAGTTTCCAAATGGGGCAACACTCTAGGAATAAGATAGAGTGTTTGATCGGTAATTTGGGTAAACCCCAGATCGAGTTCCCGCAATTCACGGGTGGAGTTGAGAATCAAAGAGGCTTCATCATCCCCTAATTGGCAATAAGAGACATTTAACTTGCGCAAATAATTGCGTTTCCAATGGAGAAAATTAATTTGCGGATTGCCTTCAAGAACTAGATGACTCAAACGCTGCGCTGCGCTTAAAACTTGCCCTACAGTTTCATCTTGCAACCATCTACAGCGGGAAAGGTTTAAATATTCCAAGCGATCCGAAATAAGCCATACCCTATCCTCAACCTCTAAGCTATCACATAGCTCTAAACTGCGCAAATTAGAACAACTTGACACAAACTCTGCAGTCTCTCCTGTTGCAGGGCAATTCCTATCAATTGCAAGCTGTCTAATCCAGGGAACTAAAGGAACTAACTGCAATCCCACAGGCGCAAAAATATGTATAGCAAGCTTATTTTCTAAAAGAGAGATCTTGACTCTATCTTGCTGGCTGTTAATGAAACGGCAAGTTTCTTCCACTAAAGGTGCGAGTTGTTCCTTCAAAGCCAGCATTAAACAAACGGCTGCATTTTCCTTGTCGAGATATCGCTTAAATACCTCTCCAGCTTCTTTTGCCAGTATCTTTAAATGCACAATTTCCGCTTGATGGATTAAAGTGACAAGCTCCTCAGGGCTTAGTTTCCAAAGGCCCTCGGAATTTCCAGTGTATACATGCTGTTTGAAAAAGCGAAAGTACTTGCAGTCTACCCCTGTCAAGGCTATTTGTTTTTCTTGCATCTGGTAGAGTTTATGCCGAAAAATTTCATGAAAAAACAGGACCTCTGCTCCTGCAAGAAGGGCATTTACTTTCTCCAATCCATCCCGGCAGCTGATGGTAACATCTTCAATAATATATTCCTGCAGCTGGCTATAATTTTCCCGAATAGCGGCAGCTATCCTTTTGGCAAATGCTAAAGTCAATTTTTGCTGTAGATATTGGGCAGATGCCCATTGCAGCATTTTTTTAAAGAACTTCCCGCCCCCTGCCGCTATCCAGGTGCCGTCGGAAGCTGCCGCCTCAAAAAACAAAATAAAGTCCTCACCTCCATGAGCTAATAATGTCTTAAATAGCCCTTCTACAGACTCAATTTGGCGGCAATAATTTAATTGTGCAGGCAAAAAATTCGGCAGTTTCATAATGAGCATTTCCAACAAGCTATAATTAGGCGCTTAAAGGGATAATCGACCATAGGGACGCCAGAGACATTATAGACATAAGGGACTAATACACAAAGATTTAATAGTTTTTCTTTGCATCTGCGTTTAATTATATAAATAATATTTTTTTTGATTAAAGCTTTATTGAACTTCTTTGGAAAGATTTAAGCCGGGTTTTAATAGAGGTCGAATTCGAGCAGGCGGGAATCGACGCCGCTATTGGAAACCACATGCCGTTTCTTTGGGGCCAAACCGCATTGCTTGGCTAACTCCAAACTTCCTGTAAAAATGAATCCCCTGGCAGGTTTTGCGCATTTAGTTTTCATAAACTCCCCTAAAGCCCGGTAAAGCGGAACCAGGTCAGCGACATTTTCCAAGCGTTTACCATGGGGCGGATTGGAAATAATAAAATTAGGTGCGGGGTTAGGTGTAAATTGCCTAAAATCAGCCTGAGCGACCTGAATTTCTTTTTGCAATCCAGCCGCTTTGAGATTAGCGCGGCAAGCTTCTACCACCCTGGCATCTTTATCACAGCCAAATAAATGGCCAGCTGGCAGCTGGGTCCGCAAGGCATCAGCCTCGTTCTTTACTTTAAGCCAATCGCTTTGAGAAAAGCCAGGCAATTGCATAAATCCCCAGTCCCTGCGTAAAAAACCAGGAGCTGTACGAGAAGCTATTAAAGCAGCTTCGATTAAAAGCGTACCGGAACCGCAGCAAGGGTCAAATACAATCTCCTGGCCGGTATATTGTGCTATTGCAAGCAGAGCTGCAGCTAATGATTCCTGCAACGGAGCTTCACCGCTGTCCTGCCTATACCCCCGTTTGCTTAAAGGGACTCCAGAAGTATCTATACTGATAATCCCGGTCCGATCACGCACGAAAAGGTTGATTTGCAAATCCGGTTCTTTGATATCGACATCGGGGCGGCTGCCTGTTTTTTCCCTGAACTGATCGCAAATCGCATCTTTTACAACCATGGCCGCAAATAAACTATTTTTCAAGGCCGGGTGGGCCACATTGGCATCAATTGCAAAAGTTCGGTCCAACTGCAAGTATTGGGACCAATTAATGTTGCGCGCTGCCTGGTAAAGCCCCTCACGGTTATGGCAAGTAAATTTGGCTATAGGCAATAGCACTCTAGTTGCCAGGCGTGAGCGGTAATTAATGGCATAGACATCCCGCATAGAAGCAGAGTGGACATACACGCCCTTATAGCCCGGGCGAATGTCTTGACACCCTAAAGATGCCAGTTCATGAGCCAATAAAGGTTCACCCCCTTCTGAACAGGAGACAAAGATTTCAATTGTTTCAGTATTGTGCATAAATATCTTTAGTTGTGCATAAATAGGATGACGTCGCCGTCCTTAACAATATAATCCCGGCCTTCAATACGCACTTTGCCTTTTTCACGGGCTTTTTGCTTACCTTCAAGCATGTCCTCATAGGCCACTACTTCTGCACGGATAAACCCTTTTTGAATATCTGTATGAATCTTGCCAGCAGCCTCAACAGCGTTTGTGCCCAACTTAATGGTCCAGGCGCGTGTTTCGATATCACCTGTAGTGATATAAGTGATTAAGCCCAGCATCTTAAAGGACGCTTGAATGAGGCGTTGCAAGCCCGATTCTTTAAGGCCTAAATCTTCAAGAAAGGCCGCCCGTTCTTCTATAGGCAATTGGGCTATCTCCTCTTCCAGGCGGGCACAAATTGGCACGACTGGAGCTCCTTCCTTTGCGGCGTACTCCCTAACTTGCTGCACATATTTATTGTCCATCTCTGGTAAATCAGCTTCACTTACATTGGCTGCATAGAGAATTTTTTTACCTGTAAGGAAAGGATAAGGCTTAAGCAGCTCTTTCTGCTCTTCAGTTAAGGGGTAGCTTCTAACTGGATTGTTTTCATTCAGATGCCCAACCAAAGTTTTTAAAAGCTCTACAACAATTGCAGACTCTTTATTAGTTTTAGCCTGTTTTTCAAGGCGGGCAATCACTTTTTCAGCCATTTCAATATCTGACAGGCAAAGTTCGGTATTAATCACCTCTATATCGGCAATGGGGTTCACTTTTCCGGCGACATGGATAATATCATCCGACTCAAAACAGCGTACGACATGTAAAATCGCATCCGTTTCGCGAATATTGGCTAAAAATTTATTACCCAACCCCTCACCTTTGGAAGCACCGGCCACTAAACCTGCAATGTCATCGAACTCCATCGTAGCAAAAATGATTTTCTTACTCTGTGAAAGTCCCGAAAGAATATGCAAACGGGGATCAAATACTTCCACAACACCCACGTTGGGATCGATTGTGCAAAAAGGATAGTTAGAGGCCTCAGCTTTATTTGAGGTTATCGCGTTAAACAAGGTGGATTTGCCAACATTGGGCAACCCTACAATACCACATGCTAAATTTGCCATTTTTCATCCATTAATTATTATTTTGCTACAAAAATATAATAATAAATAAAAAATTACAACAAAAAACAACCATTTTCCCTTGACACTCGCTAAATTTGTTTTTTATACTATAATTAATAAGGTAATAAAGACTGTCCATGTAAATAGTACTTTTCTTTTAACGTGTTCAATTTCTTGTATGAGATGCGTTTATGGCTGAAAAAACCGAAAAAGCGACCCCGAAAAAGCTGCGGGACGCCCGTAAAAAAGGGCAGGTGGCTAAAGCGCAAGACCTTCCCTCTGCTATAACCTTTATTGTCTCTATTGCCGTAACCATGGGTATGGTTCATTATCTCTACAACTTATTATCGCAATTTACTACCGGTTCCTTCCAAGCTGTGGCAAATCCTAATTTAGATGGCGTCATCACAAACTTGTTTAACCAAGGGATTATGCTTATTTTCCTATGCAGCATACCCGTCCTCGTAATTGTTTCTATAATGGGAGTGCTAACGACTTTTTTAACTGTCGGCCCCGTATTCTCTGTCGAAGTATTTAAGCCGGATATTAAAAAGTTTAATATGGTGGAAAATATCAAGCAGAAATTCAAATTGAAGACTTTATTTGAATTAGTAAAGTCCCTCTTAAAGATAGGAATTGCCAGCTATTTAATCTATGGAGTGATGTACAACAGCTTTCCGGTTTTAGTGCAAACTGTTTCTATTCCCGTCGCTGGCTCGCTTCTTGTATTTAATCAATTTTTAATGGAGGTTTTGATCAAGGTTGGCTTACTCTTTATTGTGATTGCTGTAGCCGACTTCGTGTTCCAAAAACACGACTTTGCTAAAGAAATGAAAATGGAAAAATTTGAAGTTAAGCAAGAATATAAAAACACTGAGGGCGACCCGCAAATTAAAAGCCGCCGAAGACAAATCGCCCAGGAAATTGCCTATCAGGAAGGGCCTGCTGGAGCTGTTAAACGCGCGCAAGCTGTCGTGACCAATCCGACTCACCTGGCGATTGCCATAGGCTACAAGAAAGACTTAGATGCTGCCCCCTTTATTTTAACTATGGGCGAAAATGAATTAGCTGAGAGGATAGTAAAACTGGCAGAAACGTATAATGTCCCTATTATGAGAAACATACCTCTTGCCCATCAGCTATGGGAAGATGGTGAAATATACGAATATATACCCGAAGACACTTTTGAAGCTGTTGCCGAAATTTTAAAATGGGTGGCTTCACTACAAGAAGAATTAGAGTAACTGAAGAGCAACGGAGAACTAGCGAATGCATTTTATTAAAAGAATCCTGGATGGCATAACCGCGCGCCTGGGTGGTGAAAGATCCTTCGAAAACATCTCAAGAAGCAGTGACGTTGTACTTATTATGATAATAATCATGATTTTGACCATGATTATTATCCCTGTCCCTCCTCACGTTATCGACTTTTTGATCGCCATTAACTTAACAATCTCTATAGCTTTGCTCGTTGTTGCTGTGTACATTTCAAGCCCAGTGCAACTGTCAATTTTTCCCTCTATGCTGTTGATTACCACCCTGTATCGGTTGGGTCTTAACATAGCCTCTACCAGGCAGATCTTGCTCAATGCCAACGCAGGGCAAATCATCTTCTCTTTCGGGGACTTTGTAGTTGGCGGCAACTTCGTGGTCGGCGGCGTGATCTTCTTGATCATTACCCTGGTGCAATTCATCGTTATTGTAAAGGGTGCTGAAAGGGTGGCTGAAGTTGCAGCCCGCTTTACCTTGGACGCCATGCCCGGTAAGCAGATGAGTATTGACGCTGACTTAAGAGCGGGTATTATCGATTCCAATGCTGCCAGGGATAAACGCCTGGCTATCCAAAAAGAGAGCCAGCTTTACGGTGCGATGGACGGCGCAATGAAATTCGTTAAAGGGGATGCCATTGCAGGCCTTGTGATTACGATCATTAACATCGTGGGCGGTTTGATTATCGGGATGTCAATGCATGGCATGGATGCCTATACAGCCGCCACCACCTACTCTTTGCTGTCCATTGGCGACGGACTTGTGTCGCAAATTCCCGCCCTATTGATCTCTGTAACTGCCGGTATTGTAACTACACGGGTATCCAGCGACAAGGCCGATGCAAACCTTGGTAGTGAAATCTCTACCCAATTCATGCGCCAACCCAAAGCCCTGATGGTTGTTTCCGGAGTGATATTGCTCCTTGCTTTGGTTCCCGGCTTGCCAAAACCGCCTTTTATGCTTCTCTCTATGATATTCGGCCTGATCGGCTATGCCCTATTCACAACAGAAGAAGCGCGGGACGCTAAAGCTGGAGCCGGCGGCACTATTGAATCCCCGACTATTGACACGCCGACCAAAGGGCATAAGGTTATCTCCGGCGGCGGAGTGGATAGCTATGCTTTAACTCTTCCTGTAGTTTTAGAAGTGGGTAAATTTTTGAGTACGGAGATCCAAAAAGCGCCTAAAGGCAGCAGCTTTATTGATCAGATGGTGCCTAAAATGCGTCAGGCGCTCTACGCTGACTTAGGGGTGCGTTTTCCCGGAGTGCACGTGCGTACCGACTCTCCCCTGCTTGAAAAAGATGAATACTCCATCCACCTAAATGAAGTGCCGATTATTCGAGGCAAAGTTTTAGAAGGCCATCTTTTGACTAACGAAAATGAAGCCAACCTGCGCAGATATAACCTGCCTTTTACCAGTTACAAAAATGCCCTCGGCATGCCTTCTTTGTGGGTCCCGGATAAATTTAAGGAGCTATTGGATAAGGCCGGCATTAAATATTGGAACACACTGGAAGTGATGATCCTGCATATTTCTTACTTCTTCAGGCATTACGCAAATGAATTTGTGGGAATCCAGGAGGTTAAATCGATGCTGGAATTTGTGGAGAAATCTTTCCCTGACCTGGTCAAAGAAGTTACCCGCTTAATCCCTTTGCAGAAGCTTACCGACATCTTTAAACGCCTCATCCAGGAGCAAGTCTCCATCAAAGACTTAAGGACTATTTTAGAGGCCTTAAGTGAATGGGCCCAGACAGAAAAAGATACTGTTTTACTTACCGAGTATGTACGCTCCTCCTTAAAACGCTATATTAGCTACAAGTACTCGCAAGGGCAATCAGTACTTTCCGTGTATATCTTGGACCCTGAAATTGAAGACATGGTGCGCGGCGCCATTAAACAAACTTCGGCCGGTTCTTACCTGGCTCTCGATCCCGATTCTGTGCAGTTAATTTTGCAGAGCGTGCGCAACACGGTAGCGCCCCCGCCGCCCGGCGGGCAGCCGCCAGTGATCCTAACGGCAATTGACGTCAGGCGCTTTGTACGCAAGTTAATTGAAATGGAATTTACCGACATTTCGATTGTCTCTTACCAAGAGATTGTGCCGGAAATAAGAATACAGCCATTAGGAAGGATTCAAATTTCTTAATGTTGTGAGGTTATATGAGTGAGAGTGACCTTACCGGATTTATAAAATCAGCCGTTTCCAATCTGCCTAATATCATTGCAGGCATGCAGGAGATGGGAGCGGACACTATTAAAGAATTGCGGGCAGAGCAGATTACTAGCAAGCTCGAGTTTCAAAGAGATGTGCAGGAAGAGTTTGTTAACCCGCAAGGCGCAGCGCTAGCCAAGAAACTAAAAGACCTGGAAACGCGTACTGCTAAACTACCAAAAGCAAAGGAGACCCAGGCAGAAAAGCGGGCTATCGACCCCATCGAGCATTTAAAAGATCTTGCCGGGCAATTTCAGAAACGCAATCCGGAGCTTAAAGCAGCCTCTTTGATCCGCATCCGCAATTTAATCAAACCGGGGCAATCGCGCGAAGAAATGTTAAAAATTGTCCAGGATCACTACCCGGACGTAAGCTTGGCCGATGAAGTGCTTGACTTTTTGCTTGAAGACCTTGAGTTTCAGCTGGAGGATACAGATAGCCCGCAGCACGAAGAGCTGAAAGAGACCTATCAAACCCTGAAAGATGCTCAAGACCAGCTACGCTCTGAAAATCAAAGGGAAATAGCGGCAGGGCGCAATATTAGCAAGATTGTGCAAACAGCAAGCACCTGGGATATTGGCTCTCCTAGCAATTTACGCAATATGTATCGCGATTTTACGCAAAATCCTCGAGACACTCTCACTCTCTTTCAAGAACTCTCACAAAAATACAGCTACAGGGATTTGCTCAAAGTTTCCGCCTTTTTATTTCATGCCCTTGGTAAAGACATGAATTCCAAAGGTCCCTCTATCGCTCGCGGCGAGCTCCATACCCTGCTCAATGAAACAAGATCCCTTCAGGCCATCTTTGGAGTCTATAAGTTCTTTAGAGGAAGAATGAAGCTGACAAAAGAGATGTTTGCAAAAGACAGCGTAGCGATGCCTCCTCAAGTAAATTTTGAAAATTTAACCAAGCAATTTATCAATCTGGCCAGCAATCGCTACCTTAATTCAGATAAAGTCTTGCAAAGCAGCAGCCTGCTGGGCATTGAGAAATCAATTCCCGCTAAAATTACTGTCTTTCAACAGTTTAGAGATGCTGTTAAACAAGTTTCAATCGATAAGGTCTATAATGGGACGCAACACCGCGATGAAGTATTGGCAGCCATCGTTGAAGCCCTTGAAATCCTTGAAGAGCAATACATAGAAGAACAAGAACGACAATATGAGGCCGGATAAAAGAGGAGAATTATATGGTTGTAGATATGCTTGCTTCATTGCTTGAAGAATTGAGCAATATTGTCCATTTCCCATTAAGGCCGGATAGCAACAACTCCTGCCTGCTTAGAATGCCGACAGGTTTGCAGGTCCAGCTAGAAATCTACAAAGGAAGCGATTTTCTCATCGGGGCTGATCTTGGCAATGTCCCGGTAGGGCGTTATCGGGAAGACCTGTTTAAAGAAGCTCTAAAAGCTAATTATTTGCCTCCTCCACGCTATGGAATTTTTGCTTATACCCAGCAAAAAGATTCGTTAATCCTCTTTTCTTTACTCCCGCTTGAAGATCTTACCGGAGAAAAAATAGCCGCCCATCTCTTGCCATTTACCCAAAAAGCCTTGCAGTGGCAGCAAGCCATTAGAAGAGGCGATATTCCTGTCATTGAAGAGGCCAGCCAATCAGCCGCCCCTTTGGGACGCCTGTTTGGCCTCTAGAGGTTGTAAGATGATTTCTAAACATCCGAATTAGGCGCTTAAAGGGACAATGGACATTGTCTACGCCAGGGACCTATTTAGCGCTTTGTCCATAAGAGACAGTTGCATAAGTCAGATTTAGCTATATCAAATAACATTATGGACCTTAACGACGCCAAAGACATTTACGACAAGCAATTGGCGCTTAGTCCATTAAGTCCATAAGGTCCATGGCGTCAT